>NZ_SPQR01000010.1 GCF_004766055.1 Desulfosporosinus sp. Sb-LF
ATTCTACTATTCGTACCATCTCATCTACTGGAATTTTTCTCTGTTGTGACATAATTACCCCCAGACTGAACAGTTTTTTATTTCACTGTCCTATCTGGGGGTAGCATACCAGAAATTCTCACACCAACGCATTTTGTTTTTGGAGTTGAAGAGTTGGATGAGGGAGGAGGAAATAGTTAGCTGAGTTGACATACCTAATACATCTAGGTATAGTATACCTAGATGTATTAGGTATAGCGGGTGGATTGAATGAATGTATCTAAAGACTTGATGGCCGCCTCTGCGACTCCTCTCATTTTGGCCATTCTCAAGGAAAATGACAGTTATGGCTATGCGATTATCAAGCGGGTGAAAGAGATGTCTGAGAATCAACTAATTTGGACGGAAGGTATGTTGTATCCGGTATTACATCGTCTAGAAGAACATCTATTAATTGAATCTTACTTGCGTAAATCGGAGTTAGGCCGGCAGCGTAAATATTACAGGATTAAAGAGAGTGGGTTAGCCGAGTTGGAACTGCAAAGAAAACAGTGGAAAATAGTTCATAATGCTCTTGCCAGGACCTGGAATGAAGAAAGTAATTCGTAAGGGGGATATCAAGATGTTCGATTTGGAAACACAGATTCATTTGTGGAGCGATCATTTGAGAGCTCATGGTAAGTTAAGTGATGCCGATATTGATGAATTGGAGAATCATTTGCGAGACGAAATCGAGGACTTAATAGCAACCGGACTTACGCCAGATGAAGCATTTTTAATTAGTGTCAAACGTTTAGGAAATGTAGACGCAATCTCACATGAGTTTGCCAAAGTAAATACCGAGAACCTGTGGAGACATTTATTAGTAGAAACAGTAGATTCACAAGCCAAGCAGCAAAATCGTCGCGATATTACCCTGGTGGTGATTTTTGCGTTGTTAGCTGGGACACTATTCAAAATTCCTGAACTTTTTGGTTTCGGATTACTCGATCAGGACGGTGAAATTAAAATATTCTTCATTAAAAACTTTAGTTTCTTTATTTTACCATTCATAGCGGCGTTT
This sequence comes from Desulfosporosinus sp. Sb-LF, assembly GCF_004766055.1. Lineage (NCBI taxonomy): Bacteria > Bacillati > Bacillota > Clostridia > Eubacteriales > Desulfitobacteriaceae > Desulfosporosinus > Desulfosporosinus sp. Sb-LF. Next base: position 1,043 of record NZ_SPQR01000010.1, read on the forward strand.
TTCTTGATCAAGAGGAAATCAGAGTTAAAAACATGGGCAACGATCCTGGGGATTTTTATCCTAGCAGCGGTGATTATCAATGTGTATCCGTCATTTGATCATCACAATACAGAATTTCTTACCAACGTTCATCTTCCTTTGTTTTTGTGGTTGGTCGTCGGAGCAACTTATATAGGCAGGGAGTGGCAGGGTAGTCAAGGAAGAATGAATTTTATACGCTTCACAGGTGAGGCCTTTATCTATGGTGTATTAGTCATGGCAGGTGTAATGGTGTTATTCCTGTTCACGATGGTTATTTTCAAAGCCATCCAAATTGACGTCGGAAAATTTCTTACAGAGTATTTTCTGATTTATGGAGGGTGTGCGGCAGCCATGATTACTGTTTATTTAGTCGAGGCCAAAAAAAGCGTGGTGGAGAACTTTGCACCCATTTTGGCCAAAATATTCAGTCCGCTCTTCCTGATAATTATGGTTGCTTTCTTAATAGTTATGATTATTACCGGTAAAAGTCCATTTATGGAAAGAGATTTCCTCATTGGCTTCGATTTTATGCTGGCTTTAGTACTGGGGTTAGTTTTGTACGTCATTTCGGCGCGAGATATTCGCCAGCCAGCCAACCTGTTTGATTACTTGAATCTAGCCCTGATTATGGCGGCACTGGTTATCGACGGGGTTGCTTTATCGGCAATACTTTTCCGTTTGTCCGCCTTTGGCATTACCCCCAATAAGCTGGCCGCACTAGGGGAGAATCTGGCATTGCTGGGCAACCTGGCCGGACTTGCCTGGTTATATATCGGGTATTTCAATAAGAAATTTGATTTCACCAAGATAATAAAATGGCAGACAGATTATCTCTATGTTTATTTTATTTGGACAGCAATTGTTGCCTTCATATTTCCGATTATTTTCAAGTTTAATTAATCCCTTACCTAGGGCAACAGTCGAAAAGTGACGTTGACGTTACTTCATAGTAAGTTTTTTTAGTGGAGATTATATCTCCGTGACAGGGCGCGTCGAGGTCTTAGTGCAGTTGACTTGATATTATTAGGTCAGTACCTTCATATTTTATATTTAAAATGAAAACCGGAAGATATTTTTAATACAAGAAAAGGCAATGGACGCACTCGGAAATGAGTGCGTTTTTGATATACTTGCTAGGTATATAGGCTAATGCATTCACATCAACATCAACGCACGTGGAGACGATAATAGTGCTATATCGGTGTTGAGTGAAAGCCTTGATATAAGCGGGACGTAGAGTAGGATATTAATTTTATCGCGTCGTGGTGTGTGAGGAAAGATATTTGCCAGGTCATTTTGACGGTTTGCTTTTGTACCAAGCAATAAGTTGCATTAGTTCACAAATACAGAAAATGTTGGATTTGTCTTTCTTTGCATTGTTCCTGAAGAAGGAGATAAGTAGTCTCCTTATCCAGTCACCCCATCATTCGAAGATGGGGCAAGAGTGTAATCGGGGCTTAGCAAAGAAGAACTGTCGAAGTTAAGGGATATTCTGGGTGGGTGTGATTTTGAAAAATTAAGGCCAAGGATGTGACCGATTACATACGGGTATAACTAATTAAGAAGTTGCTTGGTACGGAAATGGTAGGTTAGATTTTCAAATCTCAGATGTTGCGCCAAGTGGGTATGAATTCATGGCGAAAGTCGAAATTAGTACGGCTTACTTGCGGATGACGTACTATATTTTAAGGTGGATGACTCCAATAAGTCTGACTATGAAAGAGCAGGAATGGAACCATTCCAAGCATTTGAGGACAAACCTATGGTAATGCCCTATTATGAGGTTCCTATTGATATTTTGGAAAACAGAGAACTGTTAGCGGAATGGGCTAAGAAATCTTTATTTGCATCTAGAAATACTGACACAAAGCCCAAAAAGCAAAGACTTGAAAAGGTGGTCAATAATCCTCTAATAGGCTTATTTATTTAGTAAATAAGCCTGGTTACGAGCAGAGTGGGGAGTTATATGTTTTTAGTATTCTTTAAGTGAATGATAAATAGAGGTGAATCTGATGAATTTTGCTAAAGTACTAGCACCAATGATTGTGGTTTTTACACTTTTAGGATGTAGGCTTTCTTGCAGGAAATCAGAAGAATGGATCGACATCTCCTGTAGAAACTTTTTTCATAGAAAGATTATTTTCAGATGGGAGAATTAGAGCTTGTTTCATAACAATGTTTTACTATTTACCGCTTTGTTTTCAGCGATATTTGCTCAAATCATAAAAGTACCAATAAATTATTGGCGTAATAGAATTTGGGATTGGAAGGCAGTTTTTCAACCTGGCGGAATGCCTAGTTCACACACAGCCCTTATGGTGGGTTTAACTACTGGATGTTTATTCGAATATGGTTGGGGTGATCCCTATTTTGCAATTAGTTTTTCAATAACGCTAATTGTAATGTATGATGCCGCCGGTGTTCGAAGACAAGCGGGTCAGCATGCGGTTGTCTTAAATAAACTTACCTCGATGTTTCAAAATAGTCGTGGGAACATAGAGGCAAAAACAGGTGATACCCCACTAAAGGAGGTTCTTGGTCATAACCCAGTGGAAGTAGTAGGTGGAATTATAGTAGGAATAATCACGGCTATAGTGTTGGCTATCTAACTTTCAAGTTTCTCCTGTTTAAATAGAGCTTAAAATAACACCTATGATGACAATACAAGACAGGAGGTTTTTTATGGCTATAGATTTAGCCCTAGAACAGCGTTGGCGAGACCGCATTGAAGAATGCCCCCAGAGCGGACTGAGTGTTCAGGCGTGGTGCCTGCAAAACGGACTGAAGAATACCGCTTACCATTACTGGGTTAAAAAGTTTAAATTTCTGGAACAGCAAGAGGCAGGAGATAATACATTCGCAGAAGTGGTTCTGCTGCCGGGCGTGTGAGGGCGCATCAGTCATTCTATTCCAGTATACCCGTACCTGGGCAGGCAAAATGCCCGAAAATTTCCGGACGGTTTTTCCGGCTACCGTTATGGTTTCCACCTTTTCGTATCCGGCATAGGCATCCGTGATCAGGCGCTGTTTATGTTGGTCGCACCTGAGGCGATACTACCTGGAAGCTATTCCACTGAACAACAGAAAAAAAGAGATTCCAGGTTCCGCCGGTGCCAATATTATTACTCCATACGGTGATTAAACTCAAAAACTGTATTTGTAGAAGATAGGTCCATATAGTTAATAACAACCCTCGCTTCAATCCCTTACACAAACCTCGTTTGAGATATAAGTCACTTGATTTCCTACAAGGACCTTGATCACAGGCCCCTCCAAACATAAGGCAGACTCCGCAGAGGGTGCCTGATCAATGTCACTAAGCCTAGCTTCTGGAAAATGTTCAAGAAGTCTTTTTCGAAGTCTATTCTCCCCATACAACAGCAGGAATTCCGATCAATGAGAATGCGGACCCAGATGTGCAAAGAGATATTAGATGTGATTTATCCATGGGATATGGCTGAAGACCTCAAGATCAAGGAAATCCCGCTGTTTCCATAGGCATTTTTCAACGAGGATAGGAAAAGGACTAAAGAAAACGGAATAGAACCTATGAAATTATTAAGAGGCTACCACCCCTAATAATATAACTCCCGATAATTTAGTTCGATGATGGGTAATATTCACTTTCTATTCCAGTGTTAAGTTTGCAAGTAGTTTTTGTCTAAAATATAAAAAAGGGAGAGCAAGTTCCGTTAAACTCTCCATTTTCTATAATCAATACATAAAAAATCTCTCGCCCAACTAAAACCAACACCGATCTTTACATTACCTCGAATTAGAAACGTCGGCGGCGCCGCCTTTCGAATGGTTCAAAAAAAAATGGGAAGAAAGGGAAAAATGGGAAGAAAGGGAAAAACGGAAATCGCCGAAATTCAGAACGATTAAATCTTGGCATATATATCTGTCCTCCTTCGTAATAGAAGTGTGCTTTTACAAATTCGTTATTAAAAGATAACTCCCAATGCTATCAGGATTAAGATAGCTATAGCAATGATACCTACTCCTGCTCCTGCTCCGTCTCCACCATAACCGTACATTATTTCTCCTCCTTTTTAACTAGAATTCAGTAGCGAATTTGAAAGAGTATAGAATTAAAAAACAATACCCATAGCGATAAGCAAAAGAATGATCACGACTACAATCGCTATTCCTTCTCCAAAACGGTTTTTTGGTCTGCAATCATCTAGATCAACACCACTGAATGCCATTTGTATTTCCTCCTTTGCTAAAGATAGTACATAATATGCACAAGTTAGGGTATTGGTACAATATGGTAAAATATTGTCCTACTCGTTTTGCTCTCATCTGAGGTGTTGGGAACCTTTTGGCTTTACAGTGCCTTTATTGAACCTAAATATAATATATATTTATATATGCCTTTTAACGTAACAGGGCACGTTGGCGTTACCTCATTGTAAGGTATGGTTTGGGCTCAGAACTTGATAAGAAATTTTTGCGTTGGTTGGATAAACATTGATACATATTGCAAGGTACCTGAGAAATAAATCTTGACAAAACAATAAGGTACCTGTATTATGCAGTATATAAGGTACCTTATAAGAAACTTACTCTACTAAAAGGAGGGTATATATGAACGAAGAGAACGAGCAGAACTACGACTTGACTGAACAATTTACACGTATGGAGTGGTTACTCCATCGATACCATCAACAAAATCATACGCATCATGGGCCGATGGGGGATCCTCGCAAAGGGCAAGGCAGAGTGCTAGCTGTCCTTAAGATGCAGCCGGAAATTAGCCAAAAAGAGTTATTGTTCCTGCTAGACATGCGCCCCCAATCCTTGGGCGAGCTTCTTACTAAGTTGGAAAAGAACGGATACATTACCCGTACTCAATCGGAAACTGACCGCCGAATTATGAATATTAAGCTCACTAAAGAGGGAACCGAGGCAACAACTGAGCAAGAATTCAGCTTTGACAAGCTGTTTGAATGTCTGAGTGAAGAAGAGCAAATAAATTTGAGTATCTATCTCAACCGTATCATCGAAACGATTGAAGCTCAGCTTGGCGACGAACAACCCGGACCTGGTTTCGATCCGCGCCAACGTGGTGGCAATCCGTTTGACCCTCGCTTTGGCTTTGATCCTCATTCAGAAATGGGTCATGGTCCGGGAATGATGCCTTTTGGTCGCAGTCCTGGTATGAACCGAGGACACGGAGAATGGCCTGCCCCACCACAAAAGAAACCTGACGAAGAATAAGCAGAATTACACCACATAATATGAAGGCATTGCCGCGAAACAATGGCATTAAAGCATTGCCTTTATTTTTTTATGCCAATTTTAGGACGCGTACAACGTGGAAGGAGTTTTTAATATGGAAAATACAGATCAGAAATCGCTCTATTACCTCGAAAAAGCGCCTGTATCTAAAGCAATTATGCACATGGTTATTCCCATGATGCTGAGTTTTATCGCTACGATTATTTATAATATCACCGATGCCTTTTTTATTGGTAAACTTGATAATACAGCCATGATGGCAGCGGTCACACTTGCCTTACCGTTTTCAACGTTCCTGATGGCGCTTAGTAACCTATTCGGGGTAGGCTCGGGAACCTATGTGTCGAGACTTTTGGGCGAGGGTAATGCGGACGGAGCAAAAAAAGTTTCGTCTGTGAACTTTTGGTCATCCATGCTCACTGGAGTCATTTTTATGGCAATATGTCTACCGCTGCTAACTCCCCTTTTACAGCTTTTGGGAGCAAGCGGTGACACGTTGTGGTATACAAGAGATTATATCCTGATCTTTGTCATCGGCGCTCCGTTTATTATTGCCAATTTCTCGCTGGGGGAAAGTGTTCGTGCAGAGGGTGCATCCACCGCAGCCATGATTGGAATGTTAGCCGGCATCATAATCAACATCCTACTCAACCCTGTTTTCATTTTTTTCCTGCACATGGGCATCAGGGGATCCGCACTGGCCTCAGTCTTTGGCAATGTGGTTTCTGTTGCATGGTTCCTCTATTATCTGCAGAAGAAAAGTGCCGTTCAAAGTGTGTCAATTAAGGACTTTAAACCAAGTAAAGAGATATATTCTAATATTTTTAAAGTAGGAGTTTCAGCCTTTTTGCTTGATGGATTTATGGTAATTACCTGCTTGCTTTTCAACAATTTTGCTGTTCTCTACGGCAACAACGTTGTCGCAGGACTTGGTATCGCCCAGAGAGTTGTTCAAATTGCAGACTTTATCAGCATGAGTTTTGCAGTGGGAGCCGTACCGCTGATTGCCTTTGCCTATTCTGCCAAGAATTATATGCGCTTAATGGAGATTATCAAGACAACCACACTCTACATGATGGGCATTACAATGGGGATCACGGCGATTCTCTTTGTTCTCAGAGTGCAGGTCATGGGTGCCTTTAGTATTGATGCTGAGGTTATTGCCATCGGGCAAACCATTCTCGTGGCGCAGCTTTGCTCCACCATTTTTGCTGGCTTATCCGCACTGTTTACAGGCGTCTTTCAAGCGTTTGGAAAAGGTGTGCAATCCTCAGTTATGTCTGTTATTAGGGGCATTGCCTTTATTCCTATTTTGTTTTTAGGAAATAGGCTATTTGCAGTTAATGGAGTTATTTGGGCTAATACGATTTCCGAAGCATTAGCCTGTATAGTCGGGCTTATCCTGTTTCTGGGAATCTGGAGAAACAGCTTGGGGAATACGCAAACGATGAGGGAAACAATAACGCCGATAACCGATTTTAAGGACAATGTCCTAGGGAGTGATTAGCATTTATTGTACAGTGGTCATGGCAATATGACTAAAATAAAACTATAGCTCTTTTGGGGTGACAGGGCACGTTGAGTGCGTAATAGTGCTATATCGGTGTTGAGTGAAAGCCTTGATATGAGCGGAATGTAGAGTAGGATATTACTTTTATGGTTTCGTCGTGTCTGGGGAATATATTCAATTTGTCTCGCCAGATCGTTCATATTTTGGACGGTCTGGCTCGCTTGTTTTTTACTAATGACAAATTGATAAAGGAATAAGAACTTCTGGTAATTTTCTACATATGGGATATATTTGATTGGCCAACGAGAGTAGTTTGGATTCGACATCTAATAGTTGGTCAATAATTTGAAGAGGTGGTATACTCAAGTCTGGTTTGTGGATTAAAATGTCAGGTGTAACATGCTCCTCGGACTCGATGCCCATTCTTTCATATTTCGTATTTAAGAGGAAGCATTAGAGAAAATATGGGGATAGCAGCAGGTGGAGGACAGGCCAGGGAATCATGACGGAAGACAAGATTACTTTAAGGCTAGATTTAAGTCTACCAGTATAAGATTATCGGATCCATTAAAGTTATGAAGTAAAGTCCTTCGAGGAACAGCTTTAGATCTTTTTGCAACTCATCTTAAGTGGCTTTCTGAAGGGAAACACTGGATAAATTGCATTAGGAAATCTTTTTACTTAGATAATACAAGAATGAAGACGGTGAGAAAAATGTTGAAGATTAATGGGAAATATAATATAGCGAAAGTGTATACCGATATTCTGGAAGAAGGTGCTGCTACTCAGATTGAAACCCTTTGCAATCAGGAGTTTGTAAAAGAGAGCAAAATCCGGATCATGCCGGACGTTCATGCAGGGGCCGGTTGTACAATTGGAACCACCATGACCATTGCAGACAAAGTGGTACCTAATTTAGTGGGTGTGGATATCGGTTGCGGTATGGAAACCATCTTGCTCAGCAACAAACGCCTGGAAATGCAAAAGCTTGATAAGTTAATTTACGAGAATATTCCGTCAGGATTTGAGGTGCGGAAGACGCCACATCGCTATAACGAGCAGATCGATTTAACGCAGATCCGTTGTCACAAGGCAGTAAAACTGGACAGGGCACAAAAGAGTATTGGGACATTAGGAGGCGGCAATCATTTTATTGAGGTCAATAAGGATGAGGAGGGCAGCCTGTATGTTGTCGTTCACTCGGGCAGCCGTCATCTAGGCCTTGAAGTGGCCAAATATTACCAAGAAGCTGGCTATAATCAGTTAAACCATAATGACAAATCAGACATGGAGACACTCATTGCCCACTACAAGTCTGAAGGACGTGATAATGAAATCCAGAATGCTTTAAAGGAATTCAAAAATCAGGTGCTGACAGATATTCCGTTTCCTCTTGCTTATGTAACTGGCAGTCTCTTTGAGGACTATATTCATGATATGAAGATCGTCCAGCGGTTTGCAGAGCTGAACCGTAAAGCGATGATTACTGAGATCGTAAAAGGAATGAAATTTAACGTAGTGGAGCAGTTCACTACTACTCATAATTACATCGATACCGATACGATGATCTTACGGAAAGGCGCGGTATCCGCTAAGAAAGGGGAAAGGCTTTTAATTCCGATCAATATGAGGGATGGCAGTCTTATCTGTGTCGGCAAAGGTAATGAGGATTGGAACTGCTCTGCTCCCCATGGCGCAGGCAGGCTCATGAGTAGGACCAAAGCAAAACAAAGTTTTACCGTTTCAGAATTTAAAACACAGATGAAGGATGTCTATACGACATCTGTCAATAAGGAAACTTTGGATGAGTGTCCGATGGCCTATAAGAATATGGATGACATCGTAAACAATATCGGGCCTACGGCAGATATTGTTAAAGGTATTAAACCGATTTATAACTTTAAGGCTGGAGAAGAGGATTAAGAAAGAGAACAACTAAAGAATAGCGTCGGTATTTTGGAAACAGAATGCCGGTTTTTTTAATATATCAGAAAGTATAAGTTTTTGGGGGTTCCCCCTTTGCTTGCTCCTTTGGTATTTGTAGTTTTATTGAAACAAATATTTTGAGACGAATAGTTTTATCGTGAAAGAAAGTGAAGCAAGGATATCGCGATGAAAGGGCTACAAATACATGTAATCGAGGATGACAACCGGCGGCTTTGAAGGAAGATGGCGCAAAAAAACAGTTCCAGAGTATTGTTTAACCCTAAAACTCAGTTTTCGAAAATTAAAGTATGATGTTGTATATGATATATAAAAAATCTGCCGTAGCAATTTTAAATTAAAAATCCTCTTGCAAAAGTACGTGCACAGGAAAATCTTTCCCGCAATAAAATGAGTATGGGTAATTTTGGGAAAGAAAGGATGTTTGTAATGTACTATATAGTTCAACCAGGAGATTCTCTGCATAATGTTGCTATGCAGTATCATACAACGGTTAGACATTTGCTGGATTTAAATCCTCGAATCAGTAATCCTAATAGAATTCATGTTGGTGAAAGAATTGAAGTTGGTAATCAATGGAGTGGTCTCAATCCATGGAGGGGAAACGAATATATGAGGGGCCAGAAAGAATATCAAAGGGGTCGTGAAGAATATCGAAAGGGCCGCGCCGAGTATCACAAGGGTCGTGAGGAATACTCAAGACATCATGGTCGGTAAAAGGATTGAAATCAGTTAGGTAATCAATGGGGCGATTGCTGATGGTAGATATATAAAAGGATCGTAAAGTTACGGTCCTTTTCGCTTTGGCAGATAAAGGTTATTTACTACACCTTGGCGAACCACTTACCAAGATATAGGAGGTAATCCTCTAAAAAAGTATATAAACTGCTACTACTTTTCTGCGCATTAAACATTGTAGATTACATAACAACCATCCTAGCAATAAGCCACGGAGCATTAGAAGTAAATCCAATAGCAAATTACTTCGTCAGCAATAATTCTCTTCATTATTTCAACTCGTTGGAGTTGGCTTACTTTGTATTTATCTAATTTATATGGCAAAAAGGAATCTGGAGGCCAGTTAAGTGTGCTAAGGGCGCTGTGGGCGACAAATTTGGCATTTAGCTTGCTATGTATTTATAACGTGGTTGGGTTTTTATCAAGAAGTATGAAAGCACTTTAATTCCAAAGTGCTTTCATACTTCTTGACGAATAGACTGAGCTGAGCTATACTAATATTCGATCGAATTATCAATCGGGGCATAGCGCAGCTTGGCTAGCGCGCCTGCCTTGGGAGCAGGAGGCCGGGGGTTCGAATCCCTCTGCCCCGACCATGAATTTCCCAATCTTCCTCGGTTGATATGGTAACTTGGGTTGACTATACGGGGGTTTGAATCCCTCCAGTGCACCAATATTATAAAATATTATGATGTTCGAGACCCATCTTACACCGCATACTTCACACTTATGTTCTAGATGTTCAATTACATACAACATTAACGCGCAAGTCATTCTGATCTAGTCAGAAGGGTCTTGCGCGTTAATGTTGATATGGACTATCGGGCCATCTTGTAACTATGTATTCCATGATTACCGATCCCCTTCGGATGCGCTTAGTCTAACGGGTACCGTATAACCAAAGGATGACTATCGCATCCAACTGCCGGATCATTCCAAGATTGGGTAAAGGGCGTAACGCTCACCAAAGAGGAACTGAAGCTGTTAAGGGATGCTTTGAGTGGGTTGAATCTGTAAAATTAAAGTTAGTACCGTGGGCAGAATGTCTGATAATCAGTAACCCCTACACTCTATTGAGTGTAGGGGATTTTTTGACATCAGTTCGTTTTTTCGCTATGTTTCGCCGTCATTCTGGAATATAGTTGTGCTGATTGAAATAGTCAACAGGTTCTTAGTGGTTTATAATCAATATTTAAAAGTATTCCCCGTTTAAGTGCTCTCTTTTTTGATTTGTTTTTTTAAATGATGGAAGGTTAACTTGTTTGTCCTTGTCCTTGTCCTTGTCCTTGTTGTTGCGGTTGAGCCTGCTGTTGAATCGGTACTAATCCTTGTGTTTCATGTAATAGAGCCTGCCTTTTTAACTCGCTATAACTATCTTCCATCTGCGAATATTTATCTTTAAGTTGTTCTGATTTACTGGCTGAAGCCACTATTTCAATTTCTTTATTGATCAAGAAAGAACGCCTCCCTTAAATTTTTTAACTTATTACCTATAAAGTCTTCCCTGAATTGCAGGAATCATGTTTGGAATTTTATAGTGATATTATTTAACTGATTACAAAAAGAAGTTCGGAATGATGTTGCTCGCCGGATCATGCGAAGATGGGGAAGGGTGTAACGTCAGAAGTAAATCCAATAACAAATTAACTTTGTCAGCAATAATGCTCTTCATTATTTCAAGCTGATTGGGGTTGGCTCACACAGAAAATCATGCCATTATGATGTATGAACTATTGCTGAGAGAAGGGACAAAGAATGTTCAAGCATGAATTTGCAGCTAATGAGCTTCCCATTGGTGGCCGTCAGGAATGTTGGTACTGTTGCCAACATCCTGATTATTACGGGGCTATTCTTGCTGAAATAGAACGTGTTACTCTGAAGTAAATTAAGAGAGGAATGATGAAAGTGCCTAAATTCGTACCGATAATCTTGGGAATACTCATAATGTTCTTTTGCCTATCGCTTATAGTCACGTTTGTTGCAAATAGCTTATTTACAAAAAAGGTAGAAAGTGAAGTAGAAGCACTCTTCGCTAATCATAAACAGCAAGAAAAAGGCCTTGTTAGCAAGGCAGAGTTAGTAGGCCTGCCTTCTCCGGTACAAAAATGGTTGGAATACTCCCAATTGGTTGGGAAGGAGAGAATCAGCACAGTTCGTTTGAAACAAGTTGGATCTTTGCGCATGAAAATAGAGCAGCCTTGGATGGCTGAAGAGGCGGAACAATATTTTACTACTGTAGAACCGGGGTTTATTTGGAAAGCCAAGATTAAGCCTGCTCGGGTTCTATTCATCGCGGGAAGAGACAGATACTCTAACGGCCAGGGAAATATGCTTATTAGGCTTCTTTCGTTAATCACTGTGGCCAACGGCTCGGGCCCGGAAATCGACCAGGGTACCATGCTGAGATACCTGGCTGAAACTGTGTGGTTTCCATCGGCTGCCTTAAGCGACTACATAACCTGGGAAGCGATTAATGAAACTTCTGCGAGGGCAAGTATGAGTTACGGTGGAGTAACCGCATCAGGTGTATTTACCTTTAACGAAAAGGGTGAGGCCGTTAACTTTACTGCTAAAAGATATATGGACAACAACGGGAAGTATTCCTTGGAAACGTGGTCTGTATCCATGAGAGATTATAAAGTGTTTGAGGGAATAAAAATCCCTACCAAGGGAGAGCTGACCTGGAAATTACAATCTGGAGATTTCACTTGGTTTAATTGGGAGATCACCGATATTGAGTACAACAAGCCTATCGCTTATTAAAAAAGTGTGGTTTTTGCGACTGATTTTTAGCTCGATGTTAACGCTTACAAAAGTCCACCTATAGAAGATCATAGTTCTGGGAACGATAGTGTTAGCTTAGCGTTGAATGAAATATGTTACTAACTATTTTAAGGAGGGTTTTAAAATATGTTTACAACGGAAAATAGGATCGGAGACATTGTCGCGCAATTTCCAAAGTCTGCAGACGTGTTAAAGGCTTATAGTATTGACTTTTGCTGCGGCGGTGATCGTCCCTTAGCAGAAGCATTAAAAGAAAAAAATTTAGATGACCAAGAGGTACTGACTAAAATTAATCAAATGTACGTAAACTCCAAGAATATCAAATCCAAAGATACAGACTGGACTAAAGCAACTTTAGCCACACTGACAGATCATATAGTACAAAAACATCATCGTTATCTGAATGAAGAGTTACCCAAAATCAGTGAATATGTAACTAGAATTCTAAATGTTCATGGCGATCACCATCCCGAATTGAAACAAGTCAATACGCTCTTTCACAAGCTTAAAGACGAATTAGAGGAGCATCTTGTTAAAGAAGAACAGATTGAATTCCCGTTAATAAAGGCTTATGAGGAAAACCCTTCCCACGACAAGCTAAACCGCGCTTTGATCGTGATGGGCGATTTGGAAAAGGAACATGTTGGAGCAGGCGATATCCTCAAAGAGCTGCAGCGAATAACAGATAACTTCAAGATCCCAGCTGATGGCTGTAATAGTTACGGACTTACGTATGCAAAGCTTTCCGAACTCATGAACGATACCTTTCAGCACATTCATCTGGAAAATAACATTTTATTCCCACGTCTTAAGGCGAAGCAATTGCATTAACGCATTGTCCCGACGCATACCAATTTTAATAATAGGTTAACGCTTAAAAAGTAAGGGTTAAATGGCCCCTTATCTTGAATTCGGGATATGGGGCCATTTGACGCTTACCAATGAGAATCAAACTAATAGTTATGAGAAAGACTCAAATATAAATGATCTTGTGGATCATTCTAAGATGGGGAGAGCGTAATGCTTTCTGATGAAGTTAAGCTAGGGGCACGGTCATTGGTTTAGGTAAACAGTGGGTAAAAGTTCTCCCATGAAGATAGGTAATCCTAGTCACTCAAATGACTAACAATTATTCAAAGAAAGGGTATCAGATTGGCTGATAATAATTCCACAAAAAATTATAGACTTCTAGATGCAAATGGAAAAGCCTATGAAAGTGACACTAAGGGAACCTTAGGAGGTCATCGTAAACACAAAATATATGGTCGTTTAGATTGTCCATCAGCCTTACGTTACATAGCTAAGAGGCAACATGTGAAAAATCGCGTGTTTTTTGCAGACGAAGGGACAGCGATTGCGGCGGGATATCGTCCATGTGCGAAATGTATGCCAAAAGAGTATGCTGTATGGAAAACAAAGAAATTAATTGTGATTTCCCTCCTCTTTCATGGTGACAAGTAATTAATCAACAGGTTTTAAAACCATTGATTAATTACTTTTTGCACTATATAATTTATTTTGTCGAGTTTTTGAAGTACGGTTTTTTTGATTTAGGTAATTCTTTGGTTTGTTGGAAGAACGGGAGGAAAGAGAAAATGCCGATCACGGAACTACTATTGCGCAATGCCAAGACCTATGGCCAGGAACTATGCCTAACCGAGATTAATTTGGATCTCCAGGAAAGACATAATATCACCTGGCGTGAATATGAACTGATTGAAAACAACCCGGCAGGCGAATACCGACGAGAAATGACTTGGAGTGTTTTTGACGAGAAAGCAAATCGACTGGCCAATCTGCTGCTGAAGAGGGGAATAAAAAAAGGGGATAAGGTTGCTATTCTGTTAATGAATTGCCTGGAGTGGTTGCCGATTTATTTTGGAATCTTAAAAACGGGAGCCATCGCAGTACCCTTGAATTTTCGCTACACCGCTGAGGAAATAAAATATTGTTTAGGGTTATCCGAAACTAACGCCTTAATTTTCGGGCCTGAATTTATCGGCCGGGTGGAAATGATTTATGATCAGATACCTGAAGTGAGGGCTCTTCTTTTTGCAGGCGAGAACCGTCCTTCTTTTGCTGAAAGCTATGACCGTCTTACCGCCAATTGTTCCTCCGAGGCGCCTAAGATCAAGCTTACGGATGAAGATGATGCGGCAGTCTATTTCTCCTCGGGGACGACGGGATTTCCGAAGGCCATACTGCATACGCACCAAAGCCTGATGTCGTCATGTTATACGGAAAACAAACACCATAGTCAAGAGCGGGAAGACAATTTTTTGTGCATTCCGCCGCTGTACCATACTGGCGCTAAGATGCATTGGTTCGGGAGTTTACTGTCCGGAAGCAAAGCAGTATTGCTTCGTGGTGTTAAGCCTGAATGGATACTCAAAACTGTTTCTGAAGAAAAAATTACGATTGTCTGGCTTTTGGTCCCTTGGGCACAGGACATTCTGGATGCCTTAGAAAGAGGAGATGTGAAGCTGGAAGATTATGATCTTGCTCAGTGGAGACTAATGCATATCGGTGCTCAGCCTGTTCCACCCAGCTTAATTCGCCGCTGGAAAAAATATTTTCCCGACCATCTTTATGATACGAACTATGGTCTGAGCGAATCTATTGGTCCCGGATGTGTCCATTTAGGGACTGAGAATATTCATAAAGTCGGCGCTATAGGGATACCCGGACACAATTGGGAAGTCAAGATTACCGATGAGATTGGATGCTCTGTAACCCAGGGACAGGTTGGCGAATTAGTTGTCAAGGGGCCGGGCGTAATGAAATGCTACTACAACGACCCTGAGGCGACTGCGGCTGCGATCAAAGGTGACTGGTTGTATACCGGAGATATGGCTCGGATGGATGAAGACGGCTTTATTTATTTGGTTGACCGGAAAAAAGATGTGATTATTAGCGGCGGAGAAAATTTATATCCGGTACAAATTGAGGATTTTATCCGTGCGCATAAGGCAATTAAGGATGTCGCAGTCATTGGATTGCCGGATGACCGTCTAGGTGAAATCGCGGCTGCTATCATAGAACTAAAACCGGGCTACAAGTGTACAAAAGAAGAAATAAAGTCATTCTGTGCTCCAATGCCGCGTTACAAACGACCGAGCAAAATTATTTTTGACGAAGTCCCGCGCAACCCTACTGGAAAGATTGAAAAACCCCGTTTGAGGGATAAATTCGGTGGGTCAAGTTTAGTGGCTACTCAAACGCAGAGATAAAATAGACACATTTTGGCGCAACTATGTTTGAAAAGACTGTTTCCCTTAGTTGGGGAACAGTCTTCGTTCGTTAGGGGAAGGTGGTTCTTGATGATGTATCAATATATTGATACAATTACATATAATAAAGTGAGATGTGCGAGCCACCTATTGCAACAATTATGAGCGAAAGAACAAAGAAATATCGGGTCCAATGTAAAAAGCCTAGGTATTTCACCTAGGCAAAAACCATTAGGTTACTGCAGGGACTGCGATCAATAGCCATAATGCAACTAAAAACCTAATAATCCCAATAATCCTAATAGCCCGAATAGCCATATAGGCATTCCTGTTCACCTGCCAATTTAGAATGCCATAGTCAGAGAAGGTTCTTGATGTATATTATTCAGAATGTCCATTGAATGTTCTTGGATCAGAATGCGCGATAACTGATGACAAAAGCACCTTTATCGAAAAACATGATGTAACAGATTTTCTAGATATGGCAAAGAACCTAAGTATGTGCCTAAGTAAACTTAAAAGAGGAAGAACGTATGGTAATAAGGTCAATACAAAACGAGGACTTATTTATAATAAAGGATGAAGTTGCCCAGAATACTTTTTATGGTTGTGATCAAGAATGGTATACCACTGAATGGCAGCGTCGATCTGGATGTGGCCCGACTGTTGTGGCAAATATTTTGTATTATCTCAACCGTACGCTTAGAGGTTCCAGAACAGGCAGTCTCCCATTGACTAAGAGCGAGGCTCTTTCACTAATGGAAGAAGTCTATCAATATGTAACTCCGACACCGCGAGGAATTCCCTCAACAGAACTTCTCTATGATGATGTGCTTAATTATGCTAAAGTAATGGCGCTGAATATGAAACTTGCTATTTTCAATGTACCAAAAAATCGGGTATTACGCCCGCTATTTCACCAGCTCATATTATTTTTGGACAAAGCGTTGTGTAATGATACACCTATTGCCTTCCTCAATTTAGATAATGGAGCAGAGAAACGACTGGATTCTTGGCACTGGGTGACAATCATCTCATTAGAATACGTATTAGATGGAAGCATCGCCATCATAAGCATCCTGGATGGAGGAACCATTAAAAAAATAGATTTAGCTCAATGGTTCTTCACTACAACACTTGGTGGTGGGTTTGTAAGTTTTGATTTTGTTTAGATAAAATCTTCCACTCCAAGGAGGAATTACCTCTTTTTCCGTCGAAGATGTTGTAATGCAGGAAGGGGTATCACTGTGTTGCACTTGAAATGATGAAACAAGAGGAGGAAGAACAATGAAGATAATATTAATGGGTGGCCCAGGTGCAGGTAAGGGGACGCAGGCAAATCCACTAGTTGAGCGTTTTCATTTCCCACATATTTCGACAGGTGACATGTTTAGAGCTGCTATTAAAGAAGGCACAGCCTTAGGTCTAAAGGCTAAATCCTTCATGGATGCAGGTGGCTTGGTCCCTGATGAAGTGACGATTGGGATTGTTGAGGAACGGTTAGCGTTACCGGATTGTACGGATGGATTTCTTCTTGATGGATTTCCAAGGACACTGGCCCAAGGTAGTGCTTTAGCTGATATTTTAAATCGCCTTGGCATGAAGCTCGACGGTGTTATCAACATTGAAGTTGACGAAGAGGTGTTAATTCCTAGATTAACTGGACGACGTGTATGTCGGAAGTGCGGATCTTCCTACCATATGATCTTCAATCCACCTCAGCAAGAGGGAGTATGTGGTCAATGTGGTGGAGAACTTTATCAACGTTCTGATGACACTATTGAAACAGCTAAGAATCGCTTAAATGTTTATAATTCGCAGACGGAACCTTTGATCGCGTTCTACGAGGAAAAAGGATTGTTAAAGCGTATTAATGGAGATCAAGCAATTGATCTGGTTTTTCAGGATATTCTGAAAGCCTTGGCCTAATAACATAAAAAATAATTGCCAAATGCTTTGACGGAAAAGAAAGGGAGAGCTCAACTGCTCTCCCTTTTTGTATAGCTAAAAATAGGCATGGTTAATTGTATCGTGTGTATTTTGCAGACGAAGAGACATCAATTACGGCGGGGTCCGTAGTACTGATGCGGTTTGTAGATAAGTAGTAGAAAAATGCTTTTACTGTATATACTACAACTATCTACTTGTTGTCGCTAGATATTACACAGAAAGTTAGGGAAATCCTATGAATGACTTAAAGTTTAAAGCCTATGCAGTGACCAATGAAATCGATCTTAATAAGATTGCCGTAGAATGCAACATCAGGAAAAAGTATACCTGGGAGGAGCCTCTTCTTCTTCAGGACGAAGTGCTTGGAAAAATTATCGGAGAGAAACCCGGGGAAGATGAGAATATCCTAGTTTTTTCGTTTGGGAGTATTGTTTTTATTAACTCGACCCAACAGCATACTGAACCATTAATGCGCTATCTGAAAAGTATAAAGTCTGATATCGATATCGGACATTATGACAGGTTTCAGGAAGACTATATACTTCATCCGGTTGAGGGTGAAGAAATTGAGTTTACGGACCGCTATGTTCAGATTTCAAATATGGCGTTATTTCATCCTCAGCTAGTTTCAATCGTGATTGCCAAATCTGTAGCGCTTGAAAGGATAGAAGAGCAGCTGGGCAAAATTCTTGATGATCTTGAAAGCAAAATTGATAATCTGGAAAAGGGTAAATTAAATATTGGCAACAGAGAACTGGCCAAGACAACTTCAAGGATTGTCAGGCATGAATACAATACTATTGCGTATATCATGATTCTTGACAAACCCGACATTACCTGGATCAACAGTGATGCAGCAGATTTTTACGAAAAGATGTCAGAGTTTTTTGAGCTAAATGACCGGTACGAGGTTATAAAAAGCAAGACTGAAATCCTTAAAAGTATCATTGACGGATTGGCATCCATAAGCCATTCAATACGTGGATTGTTTGTTGAGTGGGTGATTGTTCTGCTGATTGTTATTGAAGTGGTGCTTATGGTGTTGGATTTAATCAGGTGAAGACAGGTGTAATATATGGAAAGAATAATCCTTAATACATATAAAGTTGCGACAAGACTTCCTCTCGTGCAGATAGCCTCATTTATTAATCTAAGGCAAGACGTAGGCTGGAAGGAATATATTAAATTCGACAGGGCAGAAACTGAGAAGATCTTATCATATGCTTCAGAAAACAAGGTGGTGTACTTATATAAATACGGATGTATAACCTTTTTAAACTTCAATCAAGATGAGATCTCTATATTTCTTGACTATTTGGGGACGTTGTTCATTGATTTAGATTATAAATTGCTTTCAAAATTTAATGAGACCCATGAGATGATCCTTTCAGACGATGTCTATGTAAACCTGTGGGAAGGCGATGAGGTCAAATTTCATTATCAACAGCACATAGATGATATAGCAGCAACAGTTTTAGCAAAATCCACCGAACTTTACAAGATTGAAACCGAGCTTTCGGAGGTTTTAGATGAGGCAGGTACTTTCATACATCAACTAAATAAGGGGTATCTAAGGGCAAATTCCAAAAAGGTGGCTTCAACCCTTGCCAAAAGTATCCGGTTTAGATACAGAAGTATTGAGAGTGTAAGGCTTCTTGATAGACCCTCAGAGTTTAAAAGGACCCTTGAATCAAGACAGCTATTTGACAAGATGAGTGAGTATTTCGAGCTCAATGAACGATATGCTGTTTTATCAAATCAGATGGATGTTTTAGACTCAATAACGGGAGAATATCTTAGCTTTAGAAGCAAACAATCAGAAAGGAGACTTCTGCTATTCGAAATTTTACTTCTTGCTAGCTTTCCACTTCTGCACATCCTGTCTTAATAAAACCAAGTTGTGAAAGGTTTATTGTAAGGGTAAAGTATAATTCTCCCTTTTGTAACGTTTGAGTCTTATAGCAAAGGGTCCTACTCGGCGTAACCACCGTTACGTGAGTAGGACCCTTTGGCTTAATGCGATAATGTTCTACTCGCAAACTTTACCAGGATTGAGTATATTTTTAGGGTCAAAAGCCAATTTGATCTCTCTCATAAGTTCTACATACGCTGGTTCATATTGGTCAAACATATAGCTTTTTTTAGCATAGCCAATTCCATGTTCCCCTGATACTAGTCCTTCGAGTTCTTGAGACTTTCGATACATTGCATCAAATACTTCGGCAAGTTTCTGTTTCCATTCCCCATCCGAAAGCTCATCCTTTAAGACATAGACGTGTAAATTACCATCGCCAGCATGGCCGAAACTTCTAATTCTAATATTGAACTCTTCCTGAAGAAGATGGGTGTATTTTATAAATTCAGCGACTTTATTGCGTGGAACAACGACATCACATTCATCCATGTCGGTGGTTGAGGCCTTTACCGCCTCCAAGAAAGCACCTCGCGCCGACCAAACGGCTTCTTTTCGTTCATCCGTGTCGATGATTAAGGCATCAAGAGCCCCTTCTTCAAGGCAGATGTTTGCGACTTTCTCATAGTCTTTTTCCAGTTCTTCCGTGCTATTGCCATCAAAGGTCAACAAGAGATAGGCGTCGGAAGAGTTGTCGGGGAACTTTTTGCCTAGAAATTCCTCGGCTGCAAGAATGACTTCTCTCTGCATAAATTCGATGGCTGTAGGAATGGATTTTGATTTAATAATTTTAGGAACCGTGCCAATGGCGCTATCAAGGTCGGGAAAGGGAAGTAACAGAGAAATTGCTTTCTTTGGCAGAGGAATAATTTTTAGGATCGCTTTGGTAACGATACCCAACGTTCCTTCTGATCCGCAGATTAAGTCTTTTACACTGTAACCTGACGAATTCTTGACGACTTTTCCTCCCATATTAATGACGTTACCGTTCGGCAGAACAACTTCAAGCCCTCGGATATAATCTCTAGTCACTCCATACTTTACAGCTCTCATGCCGCCGGCATTGGTATTGATATTTCCAGCAATCGTGGCGGATTTTTCACCAGGGTCTGGTGGATAGAAAAAATCACGGTCTTCGACATATTTACTAATTTCCATTAATAACACTCCGGGTTCTACGGTGAGGGTTAAGTTTTCTTCATCGAGTTCAAGGATCTTATTCATGCCGCACATATTCAGCATGATTCCCCCGAAGATAGGAACGGATGCACCAACGAGCCCGGTCCCTGATCCTCTTGCTACGACTGGAATATTGTTTTCATAGGCATAGTTCATAATTTTAGAGACTTCATCGGTGGATAGAACGTCCACTAAAACGTCCGGTCGTTTGCTGATACCACCCAATTCGTCATGGCTAAAATCGTCACTGATGGCTTCTCCGGTAAAAACTCGCTCTTCTCCTAAGAGTGACACTAAAAACTCTCTATCCTTAGCATCCAGCGTTTTATAGTTATTCATGAAATTACCTCCGCTATTTTCTATCAGTTCTCGGCGTCACTCAATCATTAACGCGCACAAGCAAGAACCTTTGAGCTTTTGATTTCTTCAATGAGTTGAGGAACGACTTCATAGAGATCTCCGATAATTCCATAATGAGCTATATTAAAGATTGAAGCATGGGGGTCTTTATTGATGGCAAAGATTTGTTCTGAGCTGTTCATGCCTGCAGTAAACTGAACTGCGCCTGAAATTCCAAGAGTTATGATCAGCTTGGGTTTAACGGTTCTACCGGATAAACCGATTTGCTGCTTGGCCTTAATCCAACCAGCTTCAACTAAGGGTCGAGTACCTGCTATTTGAGCGTCTAACAATTGAGCTAATTCCTCAATCAATGCCATGTCTTTCTCGGATTTTAAAGCTCTTCCAACAGCAATGATCACTTCTGCATCTGAGATGTTTTCTTCGATTTCTTTCCGTGTTACCTTCAGTACTTTAATAGAAGAGACTAATTGTTTTGGCTCTAATTCGCAGAGAGTAATCTTACCACTTGGATCACACTGTTTTTCGGGAGCATTCATAACCTTATATCTTACGGTCGCCATTTGAGGCCTCGTGTTCGGACAAATGATCTGGGCCATAATGTTACCACCGAAAGCAGGTCTGATTTGAACAAGATCGGTATTTTCCTTCATTTCAAGGGTTGTACAATCGGCGGTTAATCCAGTTCGAAATCTGGCCGCTACTCTTGGTGCCAAGGAGCGGCCAATCGTTGTCGCTCCGACAAGTAAAGATGAAGGTTTAACTTTCTGAACAAAATCCTCAAATGTTGCCGTATAAGGTTCTATACGGAAATGGTTTAATTCTTCGTAGTCATAGACAAAGACCTCGTCGACTCCATAATGAAGCAACTCTTGGGCTTTATGTTTAATGTTATGGCCAATAAAAACGCAATAAACTGGAAAATTGACGACTGCCGCAAGTTCCTTGGCCTTACCGATTAACTCCAGGGTTACTGGATGTATTTCACCTTCCACATGATCAACGTAGACTCCAATGCCTTTCCATAGACCTTTATCAACGGCAGTGGCCGCTTCATCAATAAATTCCATGACCCCTTCGGGCCCCTTTTTAACACAGAGTTTGCACATTTTGCAGCCTGCGGTGATTTCTAGGGTCCCATTCTTAGCTTCGAGTGCACTAAATGGACAAATATCTACTAAAGCTTGAATGTTGGATTCGTTCAACTTTTCTTGGTGACAAATTAACTTACTCATAAATCTACCCCCTCTAAATGAACTTCAATTGTTTAAGTTTATTGGCTATTTGAAAACTGAGCTCTGCTGAGGTGCCTGTCCAAGTTTCTCGGTCCATATTAATCGAAGGGGGAAAGATTCTTTCAACTTGAGTTGGTGATCCACTAAGCCCATATTTATTTTCATCGTTATCTTCAAAGTCCTTGAACGTGATCATTTTAATTTCACGGTCCTTTGTACTCAGCTTTTTCTTGTAAGAGGGAAGACGGGGCTGGAAAATGTCTTTTTCTACGGTTAAGAGGCAGGGGAATTGAATTTCGGCAACTTCTATAGTATCGGCCATATCCATTTCCACAAAGATGGAAGTGTCTTTAACTTCTACTATGCTCAAAACGTTGGCAATGTGAGGTATGCCCAGATATTCAGCCATTTCAGGACCAACTTGGGCAGTGTCTCCATCGGTGGTTTGCTTACCACAAAGTATTAGATCGAAGTCGCCTAGTTGACGAACCCCTTGAGAAATCGTGTAAGAGGTTGCCAGAACATCTGCACCCGCGAATTTTCGGTCCGAAACTAAGGCACCTTCGTCGACACCCATCATGAAGGCTTCTTTAATAACGTCCTTGGCTTGTGGTGGTCCCATACTTATAACCTGTATCGTTCCGCCTTTTTGTTCTTTAAGTCTCAATGCTGTTTCTATAGCAAATAGATCAAACGGATTCATTTTGGAATCTACGCCATCTCGTCTTAAGACACCTGTAATTGGATCAACGTCTATCTTTGAGGTTCCTGGAACTTGTTTAATACATACGAGAATTTTCATGTTCAAACCTCCTATAAATGTAATATGTATTAATTTAAAAATGTTTAAAATGTGGTCAGGCCGCTTGACCATTTGGCCGCATTTCCATGATAGCATAAGATTCAGAGCTGTTCAAAGATTAACTTTTCACAAGCGTACTTGATTTAGTTGTAGTTATACCAGAATTTATTGTGCAAAATCAGGAGTGCTTGTACAAAGCCATGAAATGGGCAGATAAGGATGTAATACCCACCCTACATTGGGGGCCTTGCTGTTAAAAATTATCCGTAAACTATAATGCCCTCGCTTGTAGAACGAAATTGGATTTGTCTTAGTAAATCCAATTTCGTGCTACAAGCGAGGGCATTATATCCACTCATTAAATTACACGATCTATGCTCGGTTGCGACCAAAACTTCAGTAAATTATAACTGTTTGTGAGAACTGTTGTATATTAGGCATTTTTAATGCGAAGTCTATACTTTAAGCTTGAGTAGCTTACGAGCATTTCCTTCGTAAATAGCATAACGGTCAGCTTCGGAAATGTTTAAGCTGTCGATAACTTCGATAGTCCAGCGAATAAAGGCAGTTCCCTTCTCAGGATCAAAAGGCGCGTCAGAGGCGAACAGTACCTTTTCCACACCGAAGAAATCCAAGCCACATTCTGTGGCACCTTTTGCCCCACTGAGTGCGGTATCACCGTAAAACATATGGAAATAGTCTATCGGTCGCTTCTTCAGCCTCTTGAGTACTAACGTTAAATCTTCATCAGAAGTTCTAGCACCTAGTTGATCCCAGCCTGGACCGATTCTACCCGCAAAGTATGGGATCATTCCCCCAAGATGGTGAGTAACAATTTTAATATTAGGGTGCTTGTCGAAAAGCCCCGAGAATACTAACCGAGCACAAGCCGCGCTTGTCTCATACGGCCAGCCAAAGGTCCACCAGATTTCATAGTTGCTTTTTGTCTCACTCTGATAATCTGAGAAACTAGCCGTACGGGTCGGGTGAAGAAAAATGGGCAGGTCAAATTCAGCCATGAGATCAAATAGCGGTGCGAATTCTGGTGCATCTAGTGGTTTACCAAGAACATTAGTGTAAATCTGAATACCCACCGCACCTAAGTCATTTATAGCTCGTTTCGCCTCTACAACGCATCCTTCTGGATCGTTCATTGCCACTCCAGCAATAAATCCAGGGAACCGATCCGGATATTTTGCTATTAAGTCCGCCATACAATCGTTACCTAGTCTCGCCATGTCATTAGCATTTGAACCAAAAATTTCTATTGGTGGTGCGGCTATGGTTAATACTTGCCTATAATCGTCACCAAACAGGTCCATGTGGCGGAAATGAAGATCAAGGTCAACCATGCAAGGTATTTCACTCACTCGTTTGACCATACCATGTTTAGGGACTAATTCAACCATCCTGTCGAAATATTTTTTAGGTAAGAAGTGATTAAAGATGTCGATTTTCATATAATTCCCCCTTTCGATTCTCTAAGCAACTGTTAACTTTGGAGTGTTTTTTTCCTTAGATCGGTTCTACCTGAATTTAATAAGGGCAATATTCATAACGGAACATTTATTTTAAATAAATTCTCTACTATGGTATGTTATTGAAACAATAATGTTCCTTATATCTTGCATTAATCAAAGAAAATTCCATTTGTCCTATTGTAACATCTGAATTTGGTTTTCCCGAGACGCATTAGGACGTGTCTTTTGAGTGTAATTTCTCCAAGCTTTTTAAGTGAAGTTGGAAGAGAGAATACAAAACCCAAAGTTGGTCCTGATCTATGAGCAGGGCCAACTTTGGGTTTTGATTTAATTACATTAACCAGACAAGAACTACCTTTTATATTTCTTCTCAAAGAAAGCACATCATTCTATGGTGTTTTTCCTATGCACAAGACTCTTCATTCCATTTAACAACGGTATTTTTTGATACTTTGGCTCTATACAAAGCTTTGTCGGCTAAGTTAACGAAGACGTCTAAAGGGTTTGACTCTAGGGTATCTGTTTGCATGACTTTGGATAAGTTTGAGTAGGATACCACACCAGAGCTGAACGTAATTTGTTTTGAGTTTATCTTAGGACCAAAATTATAAGATTCAATTATTGTTCTAATCCGTTCCAGTAGGGTATAAGCTCCCTGCATATTAGTACAGGGCATTATGATTGCAAACTCTTCGCCACCCCACCTAACTACCGAATCTGTACCCCGTGTATTTTGTTTCAATAGTTCAGCCAGTTTCTTTAAAACAACATCTCCAGCGATGTGACCAAAGGTATCGTTTATTTGTTTAAAGTTGTCTATGTCTAGCATCGCTAGACATAAGTCTTCGTCTTGTATCTGGGCCATTTCCATTTTAAGGCTGTAATTAAACATGCCTTTGTTTCCTAAACCAGTGAGAGTGTCCCTATATACATTGAAAAATAATTTTTGAATTATTGAACCCAAAAGCAATCCGTTGGCAACAAGGATGCCAGATAATATAAGAAAGAAATACAAATGTAATGGAGTTGGAACAAATTTATCGATTAAACATATTACAACTCCTGTACAAGCACCAAGTACAGCTAAAATAACATGAGGGAACTTTTGTAGAATATTTAAAGATTTAGCCATCGTAAAAATGCCCCTTCCTTTAAAACTGCTATAAGTACAAATCAAACTAAACCACTATGGTACATATATGAACGATGACGAAGTAATGCATTTTTCCTTTCACAAAAGGAATACGAAAACTGTCAGGCTTTTTAAGGGGGAATTCAACTTTTTTTCAGGTTTACTGTCGTTTTGCGTCTGGCCCAGGTATTTCCTGGAACGGCAAGTTCCCCCGAATGAAGGGGTGGGATCAGGCAACAATATCACTAGCGGGTTGAGCTAATGTTGAGGGGCTGGAGTAATTGAATAAGAGGATATGAAAAAGCCACCTGTATAAAATGAGGTGGCTTGACGTCAAGGCCTACAGGGGCTTACAGATGTGAGAAATAGAACTTCCTTGGGTAAATACCTTTCTAATTCAAAAAGTAAGGAGGAAAGGAGTATTCGCTAATAAATAGTATTTCTATATGTTTGTAAGGTATTTAACGGGATAGTCGGAATGGCCCCTTCAGTATATCCAATATACCAGGCTTTCTTCTTCGAACAGGCAGAATACCAAATCCGAAATTTAGTCGCATCTCCGGGTTCCAGAACAAAACTGCTCCGATAAATGTAACCATTGTCCCATTGACCTATGGCACCAGGCCCAAGTAACGATCCCAGTAGTGGCATACTGAGCTCTTTGGGTTGGGATATCGGTGCCGTTGCATAGAGCAATTGACAATCATTTATTGTCCCATTTATTGGCCATCCGGCAATTAAAAAATCGATTCTTTGCTCAATGTGATTAGGTTTTGCTACTACATGCCAAGGAATATATCCGCCATTCCATGTAACCCAGGGAGCGCTACAAGGTTGTCCTGTACTCCAGGTTAGGCCATCCGTCGATGTCTGTAAATGCATTGTTGACTTTCCGTCAGTAGTCCAAAGATACCACTCTTTTGCATTTTTTCGCCAAACCGTTGGGGATAAAACTAAACCGGTTTTTTTGTAATCCCATGTCTTTTCAAAGCAGAGGATTTTAGTGCTTTGTTTATGATTTGAACTGATTTTTATAGCCCATATTTTTTCAAAAGCACCATCGCTATATTCACGCCAGTATAAGATTAATTTATTTTGATCTGGGTCATAAACCAATTCTGGGTCAGAATTGTAGTTGCGGCTTAAGAAACTTAAGACGCCCAAGGGTCTTGGAGCCAAGGGATTTTTTATGCCGGGTGGGTTAATCCAGTTTAATCCATCTTTGCTAACTAAAATGCTCGGATTCTCAACGGTACTATTGAAGTTGGGATAAGGGGTAATGGCCATCCAATAACGAAACTCTCCCCAAGTTTCAATACCATACTCTGTTTTGAAATCGATAACGCTCGGATGAACCGCTTGACCAGAACGATCATAAGTGGGGGTTACTATGTGATTAAATGCATTAATAAACGGCTTGTTAGATATAAGATGAGAAAGATGGTCAGGTTGGACTTCGTCCGCTATGGCTGAAGCAGCAGATAATGGTTTAAGTACTCGTTTGGCGTTATTCTCTAATGAGAACAACTTGAAACAGTAAAGACTTGCAACAGTTCCGAAGAGTGTTTTTAGAAAAATTCTTCTTGTTGTCATGTAAACACAACTCCTAGTATTTCGAAATATTGACTGCGTTTTGTAGCGAATAATTAATTTCGACAAATTTCACCATTCGTTAAATAGTATATCGCTAAATTGAAACTCGTATATGATCCAAATGTTGGCAAATATGCTCTGGGCGAAAGGAGTAATCATGACTTCCCAGCTTCCGTGGTAATTGAACAATAACGAGTATTTGGCGGATTGTTGCTAATTACAACGAGTAATACACTAAAGAATAATAAACACCGAAATCAGACATCAAGTCTGATTTCGGTGTTTTTGAACGCAAGAATATTACTGTGCCAAGTTTGCAGAATCATCCACCAGCGGAAGAATAAGAAATGTGAAAGTTGGTTTTTATAAAGTTGTTCTGAAATTTATCTATTGTAGTATTGAAGGAGTTCTGGAAATTTGTACTCACGCTTTCAGTTTTCAGATTTTGAATAAAGGTCTTGTAGCTAGATATACCATATTGTTTTACTAGTTGCTCAACAGCCATAAAGTCTTCGTATTCAACGTTATATTGAGCGTTAAGAATATCGCTTTCTGAAGCAGTCAAGGGGAGTATTAGTCCGTTTTTGGCAGCATTCCTTACATCACTTTCAAAATAGGTCATTTCGAGAGATGCCTTTCGTGGATTTACTTTTTGCATTGCCGTAAGCCCAATTCGCCAAGCTGTTCCTTCGTTTAGCCAAGTTGGCAGTTGATCGCCATATCCCTGACTTGATGCACAAGCATGGAAAAGTTCATGACTAAGAACATTTGCAAGGTCACTATTATCTGCGAGATTGTATAACGGAATCCATATTGTTGTGTTGACCGTTAGACCTCCGGTATTGGCAACGATTGATTGTATAGAGTTAGGATCTATATTTGCTTGAACTAAAGCATTAGCATAGGTTTTAGGTGATGAGAATAAGACAACTTCAATGTTTTTTGCAGGAGATAATCCAACAACCGCATTTAATGTTGGCAAAGATATGTCTTCGATTATTTGACTAGCTTTAGTAAGACGTGCAGTAGGCACAGCGCTATCGCCCGCTTTAATATAAACATTTGTTGCAGCCTTATGGCTTGCAGCAATTTGCGTAGTCGGAAGAGTACGCAATTTTTTGGCAATATGTTCTACTTGCCTATTTTTAATTGAGTTATGATTTGGTTGTTGAAGGTTGGAATTGGACGTTGAACTGCTACCTTGCTGATTGCTTTGGGTCGTGGTTTGAAGAGGTGGAGTTACCTGCCATAAGGCTTGAAGAGAGTTGGAGGTAGGAAGTGTGCCGTGAAGCAAAGAAGAAACAATGAATCCAATAGTTACAGCTAAAATCTTAATTACGTTCAAAAGGTGATTTAATAAGTCATTCATCGATGTTACTCCCTTGCAAGATAATAAGAAGCTTAACACTCAGAGATTACACCTACATGTTAACATAAGTTTTAGTATGATACATAATCTCTCTGTACTGAATAGCTCTGAGCACCGAGCGTTCGGGAAGTAAACAGGGGATGAGTTGAAACGAAGGGATGGAATCTAGGGCGAATTTTATTGAGAAGGAAATCGAGTACTTATGGAAACAGCTTTTGAAAGGAAGCAAGCGGCATACCACCAGAAATACGAATCCGTTTCAGTGTCGATAGGTCGTCACTCAAATGTACTTTACCCGGATGTGTCGTAAAACCGAGTTTATAGCCTAGTTTTGACATCAATTTCGGCGTTGTTTTGTTATAACGTCCGGAAGGAAAGCAAAGCGCCTGAACACTAATGTCAAGATGGTTCACTAGTTCCTGCTTTGAGATGCTAAGCTCGTTTTCTTGTTGTTTGCTAGAAAGCTTCGATAGATCTAAGTGATGTACCGTATGACTACCTATAGAGTTTCCTTGGCTAGCAAGGTCATTAATCTGATCCCAGTTCATCATCCCAGGGCCAACGGAATTCGTAACAATAAAAAACGTAGCCCTGTAGCCATTTTGGTGTAAGATTGGCCAGGCTGAACTATAATTATCTTCATACCCGTCATCAAATGTTAGTAAAATGGGTTTTTCCGGGATAGGAGCTTTATTAGTCAATGCTTGATTAAACTCTTCGAGGGATAAAGAATGATAATTTTGCTGGTGAAGCCACTCTATCTCTTCAGTAAATTGTTTTACTGGAACACCAAGGGAATTGCCAGGAATCGTACTGATCGAATGATACATAAGAACAGGAACGCCTTCTTCGGGAAACTTACTCATTTTGGGCTCGTTTAGGTTATTTGAGGGTAGAGGAGGAGGTGAAGCTGGATTTGAAGTCGGATTTAAAATAGGGGTAATGGCTACATTAGGTTTTGCTTCTTGATTATGACGCCCGAAATCAATGTTTAAAGGCCATTTGAGGGTTACTGAAATTATTATTAAGATTGTGACACAGACTGTTAAAATTAAACTTCTTTTTGGATTCATTTCGAGATACCTCCTCCCGATGATATCCAAAGTATTAGTATAATGACCTCTATAAATGAGTGGAAATATATGTATAACGTAACTATAGTCAAAGTAAAATGATCGATGAACTAAGCAAGCACTAACGGAGCTGGTTGAACATTGAGAGAGCAGTACCTAGTTAGGTACTGCTCCAGAGCGAAGAAGAAAGACTTAAGATAGTTTGTTGTATGGTGTATATTTCCAGTGGAATTTGCAGGATTTTGTAGATTTATAATCGAATATTCATCAAATCAAAGAAAAGCTAAATCCAAGCTTAATGAACTTGGAACGGGGGATTCTTTTGGAGTGAATCACGTGTTCTTTCGTACTACAATAACATTTAGGTAAAACTAAGGGACTCCATGCTTAATGCAATTAACGTTTAAATTTTATAAAGTAACGGAGGCAAATTGTGATTAATAGGCAATAAGCCTCCGTCGCTTTTGTAAATGCCCTAGGGTTAGAAACCGTTTTTTCTGGATGATATACACCTCATTTTTGGAAATAGTCTGGGTATCTAATTATGTCAAAAACTTAGAAACTTGTTTAAACAGTTTGTAAATTCCAATAAGAACAAGTAAAAATCCCCAAAATGCAGGATTTGCCACATGTCTTTTTCTGCACTAACTATGGTAAAATTATCGAAAATTGTTGTATCATATGTTTGTAACGTTGTAAGCGAGTTAGCGATGATCAATATTGATAATGCAAAGAGGCGTACTTATTGAAAAAGCGAAAGAAAATAACCTATTTTTCTAGGGAATATTTTGTTTATGTCCCCCTTGTTCTTTGCGTTTTCTTGATAGTCGGACGATTAGTTTGGCTGCAAGTAATTCAAGCAAATGGATTAAATGCTAAAGGAATAGCTAACCGAATGATAAGTCAAACATTGTTACCCGAACGAGGAATTATTTACGATAGTAAAGGCAATGTATTAAGTCAAAGTGCGCATGTTCAAGAAATCTATGCTGATCCAAAAACGCTTACCCAACTTATCAATAAACATCAATATACAAAAATGTCCAAAGACGATATTGCCAAAACTGTGGGAGGTATCCTTGGTCAAGATTCTAAGACTATCCTAGACAAACTTAATAAGGATGCTCAATGGATTAGTCTAGCTCATCAAGTAGACATTAATAGTGCGGATAAGATTCGTAATTTGAATATTCCAGGCTTCGGTTTTGTCGATGAATCAAAACGGGTATACCCCCAAAACGCATGGGCTTCATCGGTTCTAGGATTTGTAAATCAGACGGGCCATGGCATAGGTGGAGTAGAAGCTTATTATGATAAATTTCTTTTTGGAACCCTTGGCCAATCCACGTCGGAAGAAACGTCTAATCATCAGTTAATTCCCGATACTCCTTCTGATATTCAACCTCCTAAACAGGGAGACAACTTAACATTAACGCTAAATACTACGATTCAGTCTTTAGTAGAAAAACAATTAACGGCTTTGGAAACCTCAACTCAGGCAAAAAGTGTCACAATTATAGCGATGGATCCTCAGACGGGTAAGGTATTGGGGATGGGAACAAATCCTACATTTGACCCTAACAATTTTGCTAATACGCCCCCTGAAAATTGGACCAACAGAGCGATAAGCATGAACTATGAGCCTGGATCGACTTTTAAAGTGGTGACAGGTTCGGCTGCTCTAGAGGAAAAGTCAATTTCCCCCAATGAATTATTTGCTGACCCAGGGTACATAAAGGTTGGAAATCACACTATCATGAACTGGGACTATGGAATAAGACCCGCTGGTGATATTACCTTTACCAAAGGAATGGAGCAATCGTCCAATGTTGTACTATCTCAAGTAGGCTTAAGACTTGGATTGGTGAACTTTTATCGTTATCTTAAGTCCTTCGGATTTGGTACAAAAACAGGGATTGATATTACAGGAGAGGAAAGCGGGTTAATCATTCCTCAAAACAATGTAAAAGAAGTTGAATTGGCAACAATGTCTTTTGGACAATCTAATATGGTAACCCCTATCCAATTAATGACGGCACTGTGCGCTGTAGCTAATGGTGGCACACTTTATAAGCCCTATGTCGTGGATAAAGTCACAGCTCCCGATGGCACGATTGTCCAACAAAATCAACCCACAAAAATCCGAAGTGTTATTTCCGCAGAGACATCGAACGAGATGACAAAAATAATGGAAAGCGTCGTTACAAACGGAACAGGGAAATTAGCAGCTATACCAGGGATTAACGTTGCCGGAAAATCAGGCACTGCCCAAAAAATTGACCCACAAACCAAAGGTTACTCATCCTCTTCATTTATAGCATCATTTGAAGCATTCGCACCAGCAGACAATCCCAAGATTGCCGTTTTAGTGGTAGTCGATAGCCCTAAGGGTGGGGAACACGAAGGCGGACCGTTATGTAGTCCTTATGCTAAAATAATTCTTCAGGGGGCTCTTGAAGAATTTAACATTTCGTTAGCGACAGAAGTACAAAATTCAGTCCCAATAACTCCTAATGATGCACCGGTTAGACCTGTTGCACAGCCAGTAACTCCTGAACGTCTGCCACTACCCAGTGAGACGGTCGTTCCTAATCTTATCGGAGAAAATATGCGACAAGTTGGGGAAACTATAAGTAAATCGGAATTACACTTTAACTTTAGTGGAAGTGGCCTTGTAAGTCAGCAAAATCCTGCAGGAGGTAAGGTAGTGACGAAAGGATCCGTAGTAGATGTGATATTTGCGCCAATATCACAATCTCCTTGAAGATTGCTCTGCATATTGTGGAGATGCTCTTAATGTCGTAGATGGGCGATTGGTTGAAAGTCATTGGGAAAATTCACTCAATATGACGTTAAAACAGTGATCTGCTATTACGGCGGAGTTTATCACGAAAATGTAAATCGCAACTACTGGAGCTAGCTAACGAGAAAACATATAATGAGGCCGCCTGTTTGAAAGTCAGGCGGCCTTACGAATCTACAGTAGACCGTTTCAACGTCTTACAATACGATTGTTTAAAGGGGTACCCAGCAGCTTTGAATGAACTTTGCTGGAATTGGTTTTCTTAGTAACTTAACTGTGTAACCAACTGTAGTAACAGGGAAGGTTTCAGCTATTAAACGTAATGTGGACACAACACCTAGATGAAACCCTCGGACGAGAAGAAGCTCTGGTCAATAAAAATGGTAACCCCAATGTTATTGACAGTGTAATAACTCTATGGAGTTTTCCTATGCACAATACTCTTCATTAACTGATTTGGCCCCGCCAGCAGGTACATTGTTTACTTGATCACTCTCTTTGCACCAACATAGGCATTCCACCAATACGGGCTAAAGTTACTAGTTGTTACACCTTTATGGCTAGTGGCATTAATAAATTTCCCGTTGCCGAGATAGATCCCTACATGAGTTACAGTATGACGTGAATTAAAGCTGAAGAAAACCAAATCTCCTGGAAGAAGTCGACTAACTGGGACATAAGTTCCTACTTTATACTGACTGGTACTAGTTCTCGGAAGGTAAATCCCGGCGGCCTTGTATGCATTCATCGTAAGTCCGGAGCAATCAATACCTCGATAGCTTGTCCCACCTAAAACATAGTTAGTTCCAGTATAACTTTCAGCTTTCGCTATAACTCGATGAACTGCTGCTGAACGAGTAGTACTCGTAGAAGCATTTGCTACTGGAACGAAACATAAAACACCCATTAAGACTGATATAATCATTGTTGTAAATTTGTTTTTCATGTTAACCTCCAAGATGTGAATTTGTTCTTAAGAGAACGTTACCTAGCATAACATACTAACAACTTGATTATAAATACTAAGTTGTTGGATGTTTTGCCATTTCTTAGCTAAACAGTGACTCCGATTCCCTAGAAACAAAGCACATATGAATCCGGCGGGTTGGGTTATGTTGAGAGGCTGGAGTAACCGGGGTAAGAGGATATTAAAAAGCCACCTGCGTAAAATCAGGTGGCTTCTTAATTATATGTTTAAATGTTGTTAGGTCCGTGCTAAAGTCCGTCTTTCTCTCGCTTACGCCGATTTATTATGGTGTTTGTTACGGGATTTTCCAAGGTCTGCTGTGTTAAGCGTATGGATGAATGCGAATAAAATTTGCGAAATTAATACTGAGAGGTGTTTGAGTTTTCACATCACAAGGAGAACAATGGCGGCAAATTCGAGGTTTTTGTTGCATCAATCCTGCACCATATCAGTTAACTCTAATAAAATAAAATAAACTATGATTAATGAGGTGTGCAATGTCAGATTTATTGGACTCAATTATACTACCCAAACGACTACCCGAAGTAGTGAGTGTGCCTAATCCCCTGTATAAATCTCTCCAAGGTAAATACTTTGTCGGTCAGACAGAACAATTGACTTTTAGCAACACTACGAACGCCTGGGGAGCATTAATTAATCCGAATGGTTCTGGTGTCAATCTATTTGCAAATGTGTTTACCATTACGAATTTATCTGATAAACCGTTTTTAGTAAAAATATGGTTTAACACTAATCTACCTGGAACAGGATCTGTATCTTCAGAGGTCAGCCCCGCTAATACAGCGCTGATTCCGCCTCCGGTACCGAAAGTGCAGATACAATTTAACCAAAATGTTAATGGAATTCCGGTTGGCGGTGTTAATGTCTTTGACCGGATAGTTCCTTCAGGCGCAACCCTTGTCAGTGAAGAGGATGGAAAGTTTATCTTTCCTCAAGGAGGTAACTGGAGCCTCTTTTTGACCTCTCCTGGGCCGGTAGCAGTTTCACTTTCTGCGATAGTTGCATTTGGTTGGTATGAAGAAAAAACTAAGCGTTTCAAGTGATTTTTTGGTATAAGGTAAAGGAAATTCCTCCCTCTCTTCCAAGGAAAGGAAAGAGAGGGAAGGCAGGGAGGAAAACTCAATGAACTTTCTTCGAGCATTACGGAACTTGCCAAGGCCGTTGCCGTCCTGAGAGCCTAAAGAAGAGGGGGAGTATAGTTGGATTGGCAAAAGATCGTAATCCACCACACGGCAAGTCCTAGGGAAGTGCGTCGTTCAGGAAGAACCGTCCCAGTCGACGCTGCCATGATTCGGGAGTGGCATAAAACCAAGGGGTGGAGCGATATCGGCTATCACTTTGTGATTATGCCGGATGGTCGCTGTGAAGAAGGAAGACCCCTATCCAAGCAAGGAGCACATTGCAATGTAGCTCATCGTAATTCTATTGGAATAGGAGTCTGTCTAGTGGGGAATTTTAGCGAGACTGAAGTTCCGGACACCCAATTTGCCGGCTTAGTGACCAAAGTCGTTCAGCTTCTAGAAACGTTTAAGCTTGGACTCGGAGACGTTGAACTGCACCGAGGCGTGCCTGGAGCAGCTACAGAATGTCCAGGACGGTATTTTCCAGGGGATGTTTTCATGAAGAAATTGAAAGAAAGCCTTAGTTGAAAGCTACAGGCTGAATTAGATTATCTAGAGAGTCCTAGTCGGTACACGCCGAATGAAGGACTCTCTTTGTCGTTAATATAGGT
This sequence comes from Desulfosporosinus sp. Sb-LF, assembly GCF_004766055.1. Taxonomy (NCBI): domain Bacteria; kingdom Bacillati; phylum Bacillota; class Clostridia; order Eubacteriales; family Desulfitobacteriaceae; genus Desulfosporosinus; species Desulfosporosinus sp. Sb-LF. Next base: position 36,123 of record NZ_SPQR01000010.1, read on the forward strand.
CATTCACTCCAATAGAATCTACAGATAGGGTGGACTCCTTCATCATTGCGGCTTTGACTACTTTTTCTCTATTACCGCTATTAAACCATAGCAACTGTTGCACATCTTAATCTTTTCTCCATCGGGATGATTTAGATCTAGCCAGTCATTGGAGTGCGTTGCTAGCATCGTTGTATCGCATCTTGCACATTTATAGGCTTCTATTTTTTCCGCTTTCTTGAATCTTAGCATTCCATTCTCGTCATGGATCATTGACTTATCGCCTTCTTTCCTCTTCTTCGGGGAGACCGATTGTTATATGCATTATTTCCATTTTGGGGGATAGATATTTGGGATTGAAATTATGGAAGTGTTCGATTGGTTCGTTGGAAGTACATAATCTTCTTTATAAAAAAGCCCGCGATACGTTAGCAGCAATTTTCTTTGCAGGCCACTTAGCCTTCTTTTTCAATACATTAGGGGGTAGGGTAGCCGCCTGGAGTAACAACAGGTTGCATAAACTCTTGTTGACAAAATACATGAATTATTCTATTATTAGGTCAATCGAATATATATTATTTATAGGTGCCCGTAAGGGATAATAGGGAACCAGGTATTAATCCTGGACGGACCCACCACTGTAATTAGGCGTTAAAAATGTACATATGCCACTGGGATAACTGGGAAGGCGTACATTTAGTCTATAAGTCAGGAGACCTGCCTATTGAATAATCGCAAGAGGACAATGGTAAAGTTCTAGCTTTTTATTAAGCTAGAACTTTTTTATTTTTTAATACTTTAGGAGTGGCTATGGAAACGATTGCAAAAATTAAAATTGAAAAACTCGTATTTCCACACGAAGAAAAACCTGCGCTCAAAAACATTGATTTCGAGATAAATCAGGGAGATTTCATCGTCATTACCGGGGGTGTAGCTTCTGGAAAATCGATTTTACTGCATGCCATCACGGGCGCTATCCCACACTACCATAACGCTGAATTAACAGGAAACGTCACAATCATGGGGCAAGATATTAAGGACATGCGCCTCAACAGAATGTCCGATTATGTGGGATACATGATGCAGGAACCCCATAATCAAATTATTAGTTTGGATGTCTACGAAGACGTTGCTTTCGGTCTTGGCAATCTGGAAATTCCCTTTAACCAAATTGATCAGATGGTTAAAGATACTTTGGAATTTGTGGGTCTAACGGGCTATGAAAACAGACGAACCGCTTCTCTTTCAGGCGGGCAGGCCCAACGTGTTGTTTTGGCGGGTGTTTTAGCCCTCAATGCCCCTATCTTGATTCTTGATCAGCCGACCGCTGAACTGGATCCGAAGGGCCGCTATGAGCTTTATCATCGGCTGGGTCAGTTGAATAAAGCTCAGAATCTAACCATTGTTTTGGTCATGGACCGAATTGAAGAAGTCCTTAACTATGCCAACAGAGTCTTCTATATTAGGGACGGTGAAATTGTCAAACAGTATTCGCCTGAGGAATATTACAAGGACCAAATCGAGCATCGAAAAGGAAGGTTAAACTATAACACTTCCTTCAATACCGATCACCGTAAGTCCAATGAAATTATTGCAGAAATGACCAATGTCTCCTACCAGTACAAAAACAATTTACTAGGTTGTGAAGACATTCGTTTAGAAATCTTCAAGAGTGACTTTTTATCGATTATTGGTTTAAATGGCTCTGGAAAATCAACGTTGGCTAAACTACTTATCGGTCTGTTAAAGCCTTCTAAGGGTGAGATTAAAGTGTTTAACCGGCCTCTGAATAAAGAAAACCTGACAGAGATCCGTACACATGTGGGCTTTCTATTTCAAAACCCCGACTATCAGATCTTTGCAAGCACCTTGGAAGAAGAGGTTGGATTTTCACTGAAGCTAAGAGGTGAACAAAATGAAGTAATCAATCAAAAAATTGATGAGTGCCTAAACTTTGTGGGACTGCTGGATTACAAGAAAATGCACCCTCATCGCTTAAGCCGCGGCCAGCGCCAGCTTTTGGCACTAGCCTCCATTCTCGTCAGTGATCCGGATTTCATCATCGCCGATGAACCGACCTCGGGCCTTGACGAAAATCAAGGGTATATGATCATGGATAAACTCTTCGATTTATCGAAAAATGGCAAAACAATTCTGCTTATCACCCACGATCTGACCATGGCTAAAATCTATTCAAACCGGTTAGTTGCCCTGCATAACCATCGCATTCAACTTGATATTTCGACGAAAGATCTCAATCAATATTTCGATACGCTTACAGCTATTGGCTTGAATTCCCATAATAATATTTCATTCAGGGAGGTTGAAAATGGGACTTTCTATGCTTGATCCCCGGACAAAGCTTGCCTGGTATGCTCTGATGATCTATTTTTCACTGAGTTGTGGAACCGCTGCACAATTGTGTATCGTTTTATTGGTAAGCATTATGGCCTCTCTAATTTTAACTGGTTCACTGAAGCAGTATAAGGTAATGATTATGATGCTCTTGCTTTTGGGACTGCAGATACTGATCGTTCAGCTGCTCTTCTGCCGGGAAGGCGTACTAATCTACCAATGGGGAATCCTTAAAATCTACAGTGAAGCCCTACCACTAGCGGTCACTGGCATACTGAAGGCTAGCATTATTTTTTTCGCAAGTATGCAATTTTTCACCTCAGCCTCACCCCTGGAATTTACCTTAATGCTCATGAAATTCAAAATCCCCTACCGCTTCGCAATGCTGGTGGGACTAAGTGTCCGCTTCCTCCCTCTGATGAAAGAAGAATATGTATCCATAATCGATAGCCAGCGTACCCGGGGCCTTAAAACCGAAAGCGTCTGGGACAATCTCAAAAGTATCATTCCAACCTTCCTGCCTTTTTTATATCGAGCCGTCCGACGCTCAACAGAAACGGCCTTAGCCATGGAGCTAAGAGGGTATGGACGAAGCAAAACCAGAACATTTTCCTCAAATTTGGCAATTAAGCATTACGATATTGCGTTAATCGCTAGCATGTTATTGGTAATAATCATCAGCCTTGCAAGCAGGATATTACCATTAATATAAATATAATCACTATAAATTTAGGAGGAGATAAAAAATGAAAGAAAAGTTATTCAGAACTGATACAAAAGCACTTGTGGGCGCCGTCATCATAGGGATCGTATTTGTAATTATGGAGCAGGTAACAGGACGTATTGACGCTATTTTGGACCCAACCCTCTTACTTCTTAATGGCACATGCTGGGCATTCTTTACAGGCCTTATTGTCTTAATGTACAAACAACCAGCGGGTATTATTGCCGGATTAGTAGAGGCCATTGTAGCCATGGCAACAGCTTATTCACCGCTGGCCTTTTTCTTCATCTTTGCCAATACCATTGGATCCATTACGTACTCATTAATTGCCAGGAATTTTTCCATGGAGAAATTAAGCCACCATATATTAGCCATGATCGGGTGTAATATTACCGGAAACCTTTGCGTGATGGCAGGCTTGATTTATGTTATTCATCTTGACTGGAAGATCGCACTTTTAAGTTCATCCATCACCGCTCTCGTGGGAACAATTGTTGCAGGTATCCTGACGAAGAGTGTTTACGGAGCTTTACAAAAATCGTCCTTGCTCTCATAATTACATTCTGGTTCCGAGCCGAAGCCTAAAAAAGAAACAATCCCATTTATCGTATGGGATTGTTTCTTTTTGAATTTGCTAGTAAATAATAATGTGGTTTAGGTGTGAATCCACATTTCCTCTATTAATAATGGTTTTCCAATTGGTCTGGATACCCCACAAGACCAAGCACAGTATATCTCGAAATATCTACTTTTTACTCATTTAACGTCACTTAGGAGGGAATCTTGGGGTTTGGAAGTATGCCTTTTCTAAGGCGTTTATTCTAGTTTGGGCTGGTGGATGGCTATAGCTAAACCAGACGATGAAGCGTGGAGGAGACAAATCCGATAAACCAGAGTAAGCCAGTTTTTTTTGTAACTGGATTTCTCCAGTGAGGTCTCCTGTGAGTTCAAGAGAAAAATGATCCGCACGTATCTCCATTTCTCTGGATATTGCATTCTGGAGAGGATTGCTTACGAAGAGAAGAAGGATAAGTGCCAGTTGTAAGGCTGCCCAGAGTTGGGGCGGCTTTTTGCTGTTTTTGGGTAACCAAGGCTTTAATAGAAAATTCAATAGACCGAAGACAATGAAACTTCCTACCATCCCATAGAAAAGCCCATGGATGATATCGTTATATCGCCAATGTCCCATCTCGTGAGCAAGCACGGCTTTGACCTCGGGTAAGGAAAAATTGCTTAAGAGGGTGTCGTAAATGACAATTCGTTTAGTAGTCCCTACCCCGGTAAAATAGGCGTTGGGTAATGTCGTCTGCCTGCTGGCGTCCATCACAAAGATAGCGTCAATGTTTAGTCCGGCTCGTTGAGCAAGATCATCGACCATAGTAACGACAGCGGGATCGGTCAAGGGTTCGAAATGGTTGAAAAGCGGGGATATAATAATGGGCCAACAAAGGTACGTTATAACAAGCCAGATGCTTAAGAGACCAGCACTGACCATCCACCAATGGCGTGATAACCGGTCGACCAGCCAGAAAAAAATTAGCCCACCCACTAGAGAAATGAGGAGGTCAATGCCGGAATTTTTAAAGTAATCAATCCACCAAGCCACTTGGCTTTGAGTACTAAATCCCCAGATTTTTTGCCAGTAGTATCCGGTGTAATAAGAAAAAGGTAGGGACAGAACTTTGAATAGAAGCCACAGGCTCAGGATGGATAAAGCAGAGACCACCCAATAATTCCGGCTGATTTTCTGGAGGCGCCGAAAGTAAGTCTGTCCCGTAGAACTAAAGAGCAACCAAAATAAAAGGAAGGTTTGGAGAAAAAACTTTAATATATAGAGGATGCGGGGAGTTGAATTGTATAGTCTAGCCTTCTCAGCCATAGCTAGCGAAAAATACTTAGTTGCCGAAGGATCAATAGGTCCGGGAAAGAGGGCGGACCTAAGGAATAAGAGAGCAAAAACAGCGGCTAATCCTATAAGAAGAAGCCAGCCGATTTTGGTGCGATCTGCGTTGCTATTATTCAGATAATACATTTTTGATTCTCCACCTCTAAACATTAAAACGTCCTTTCATTATTATAGTCCCAATCCGGAGTGCAATGCTTAAAAAGCACAATAAATCCAAACCACTGTCAAGCTACATTATAAACTCATAGAACGGGCCCGTTTTCCTGGATTGAAAATCGGTAGTTTCTAATGGTAATTAGAATGGAGAAAGGATAAACTTAAATCGTGAAGGAAGGTGAGACGTTTGGCGGTCATAGGAGGGCGGGCACATATCAATGGAATTACCTTTGTCACCAATACGCACGTTGTCCGTGGGAGGATATCAAAAGGAGCTTTATCCATTAATGCGCGTCGCCTACCCGGGATTCGGATATTTAAACTCATGGACAGAATTCCTTTCTTACGTGGAGTTTCTAAGTTAGCGAAGCTTAATCTTAAGGTGTTTCTTGGCAGCATCCTTATTCTCGCCATACCGTGGGATTGGATACTTCCTAATGATGATTTCGTAGTTTCTGAGTCAATCGGGTTCGAGCTTGCTATCGATGGTTTGGTCCTTATTGTTCTAGTGGTACTCTTAAAGCGACTCTGGCAGTTTCATGGGGCGGAACATAAAGCTTTTAACATCTATATGAGTGGGGTCGATCTCTCACTCAGCGCGGTAAGGGAAGCTAGTCGAGTTAGTGAACGTTGTGGAACTAATTTGGCGGTAATATCGTTTCCCATTGTTGTTTTGCTATCTTCAGCAACAATGCCCTTGCTCATACTTGTAGTAGGCCTCCCAATTGGCTATGAGATTTTTAATTGGAGTTCCCGCAGTAACCGTTTAAAACCTGCGTTTTGGATTGCTTCATTCATTCAGCAATATATTGTAACGGCAGAACCGACTGAAGAACAAATACAGCTAGCTACTGCTACCTTATCTAGAGCAATAGAATGTGATGGCTAAAGTACGATGATGTGGCAGCAAGATAGGATGTATTATGAACAACTAAAAAGAGCTACCCTGTGGGCGGGCGGCTCTCTTTGGATTAGATCTAAATCTTAGGGTCATTATTAGCATTTGCATGATTATCATTCTCTTCTGTAAGATAAGGGACATAGTAAGAAAATGGATTTGAGTAGGGATCACACCTGGCTATATATGATAGCATTTTAGAAAATGATGTTTTAAAAGACATTTCATCACCTCCCCAAGTTTTGTTATAGTTTAATGTTTACTGTAATCATCAAACTATGCAGAAAATAAGTTTGCATGTCGATAGCTCAGACAATATAGCGAGGTTCGAGTATATGTTTCGCACCTGTTTGCTTTCCAAAAGTCAACTCATTGAGTTAATGGGTATCGTAAGATCCGGTGTCTAAGGTGAGGTGGGATTAGATCAATGAATAGACTAAAAAACGAAAAAGCGAAACGGGTGAATTGCTTAATTGTTTACTCCCCGTTTCGCGGTCATTATAGGAAATGAGATACTAATCCCCATGTTTGCGAATGTGATAAGATCATGAGGATGTTTCTGTTGAGGGCTGATATAAACTACCTCTTGCGTTTAGCCATAAGATTACTGATGAACCCTTTAATTCCGCTCTTTTTAGGTTCCTCCCAGGCTGGTTGAACTGGCATTTGTCCTCCATACCCTTGGTTGTACCCCTGAGGTGCATACTGTTGGAGAGGATAACCTTGGGACGGGAATCCTTGCGACGGGAGATTTTGATGGGGCATAGGCCTCATTTGTTGCTGTTGCTGCCCGAAGCCTTGACCACCCGCATTTTGTGGCCCAGCACCCCAACCTGGATTCCATCCAGGATTTACTTGGGGCCTTGTCATACCTCTGTCCAGACCGCCTCCGAGACCATCTATAGATCGACCAAGTCCTGGTGTCATCGGTAACCCGCCTTGCCCTCCCATTGAGGGCGGAAATCTATGAAGAATTTGGCCCGGTGCAGCCGGGGGTTGAAAGAATTGATTCTGTTGCTGTGACATGGGTTGTTGATTCCAGTACATATTCATTTTATTAAAAGGCATTAGCTAATCACCTCCGCAAACTTAACGAAAAGGAAATATATGGTATATAATATTCGGATTCTTCTATTTCGCTACCTGAGAAGGTTGTTCCGTCTTACTCTATTTTTTCAAGTGGAGAAATGAATGCTGATAATTTGAGACCATTGCGAATATACGCATCTACAGTCATAGGTTGCGTTTCAATGGAGAATATATATTCCTTCCTTATACTGAGAAAAATCCCGCCGTGAATGGTGGGATTTTAAAAATATGTACAATGAACGAGTGCAGATCGGAAGCCCTGTTTCACATGCAGCAATTGTAGCCAGGGAATACAGCATCCTCGTGGTTGTCGCAGTTGATACTGTAACCAATATACTGAGATGGACAAAAAATTCGTGTGGATAGCACTCGGGGCGTCGTTACTATCCTTGAATAAATCTGTTGGGCAAGATTACCAACCTTCAAGTCGAGCGGGTCTTCATCCTCATCGGGAACGGTGGGGCCTTTTTTGGTGGGCCATTGGTGATACCAAAAGACTCGTATTTTGTATTAGGTGATAATCGCAATGATAGTCATTATTGGGGCGTATTACCAGAAGAAAATGTTGTGGGCAAAGTCTTATTTAGATACTGGCCACTTAAGCATTTTGGATTACTGGCTTACGACCAACCTTGATCTGAGTTGTATTACCTTGATATATAAGTCCCACAGCCTACGCCAACGATGTTTGATGTGGCCATAAATATTGTGAACATTGGCAAGGCAAGCATAACTGCAGCCACCAGGTTTGCGTCATTTAACTGTCCAAGAAGGTGTTCACATCTGTAATTATGGCCGTGAAAATGATTTTTGCACCGTATTATGGAACGGCTTGGCATTATTCTCGAGATTCTTTTTATCATCCAAATAAGGTTTATCCTGTTCAGGCAATCCAGTCGGTTCTCTGGTTTTCCACATCTCAAATGAATGATAGATGCCGTTAAGGCCCTGTAATCTGAATTTGAAATGCAGTACATTTAATTTAAACTTATGAACTTGTAAGTATAGTTATCAAAGTATCAGTTTTGTGTAACTACTGAAATGATTACATGGCAATATATAGTAACATATCCAATACATTGCCTTACTAATCAATAAATCTTCATTAGTTATTCACATATTCTTTCTTTTAATGTGTTAATATCTGTCTTGTGCCACACATTGTTTAACAAAAATGCTAAATAGGAGAGTGCAATAATGAATAGAAAATCTATTAAGTGGATATCTGGTGGATTGTTAGTGACTGTTTTATTTGCAGGCGGACTTTGGTTCTATGATACTAAAAATGCGAATGCCTCTACTATTAGTTATATTACTGGAATGGTCAGAAACGGCACGGTTGAAAAGGCGGTTAGTGCTACAGGAACCATTCAACCCATCAATCAATACAACTTGTCTTCGAGCAGTGGTGGGAAAATAACTGAAATAGATGTCAAGATAGGTGATCAGGTTAAATCCGGCCAGATCTTAGCTAAATTGGATCCCACTCAGGCTCAGCAACAAGTGACCCAAGCTCAGAACGGGTTAACTCAAGCTCAATTAAAGTTAAACCAGCTCAATGCCCCACCATCACAAGTGAGTGTCTTAAACGCTCAGAGTGCCGTCCTTAAAGCCCAATCCAACGAGTCAAACGCTCTAAATAATCTCCGAACACTTCAAAGTTATAAAAATACTTCTATACTAAAGGCGGCGATTAGTAAACTTCAGACTTCAAGTAATCAGGGCTCAACCTTACAAGATTACGTTAGTAATCCTAGTGATTTAGATGCAGCGATAGACCAAGCCACGATCACTTACCAAATTGCCCAAGCAGATTTGAATGTGGCCAAGGCACAGCAAACTCAGACTAAGGCGGGTACTAGCAACACAGACATTCAACTTGCCCAAAGTCAAGTCACTCAGGCCCAAACCTCACTAAATAGTGCTCAAACGACGTTGAACAGCGCAGTTATCACAGCTCCTGCTGACGGAACGATTACAGCCATCAACGGTCAAGTCGGAGCAAGCCCTTCAGGCAGCCAAGGAAGCAGTAGTAGTACAAGTAATCAATCGAGCAGTGCTTTTATCTCAATGATTGGTGCTTCTGACACTATGCAGGTTGTCGTACCTGTCAATCAAGTCGATATCGGTAAAATCAGCGCAGGACTGTCTGCGGACATAACGCTCGATGCTTTTTCGAATAAGAAATTTCAGGGAACTGTTGTCCAAGTTAGTCCGACCGGTACAACCCAAAGCGGTGTGACAACGTTTAATGTTACGGTCAATGTGACTAATACCGATAATGCCATGAAATCTGGAATGAGTGCAAATGTGTCAATTATTATTGCCCAAAAGAAAAACGTCGTAACCGTACCAAGTATTGCTGTTCATAGTAAAGGATCTACCCAAACGGTTTCTTTGGCGCCTGTTGGCCAAGCTACCCCGGTCGTTCGCACGGTTCAGATCGGGCTTGACGATGGAAAAAATGCAGAAGTCATCCAAGGACTACAAGAGGGTGACAAAGTCGTTATAGGTACTAAAACTCCACAAGCCAAAACTACGACAACCAATAATTCCTTGAATTCTGCCTTGAGTGGAGGAAACATGGGAGGCTTCGGTGGCGGTAACGGCGGTGGCAGAGGGAACTATTCGGGTGCAGCTGGCGGTTCCAGTGGTCGAACCCAAAATTAGGAAGCAGGTGAGTTGATGATTACTCTTAAAGATATCGTCAAAGTCTATAAAACGGGTGATCTCGAGTTAAAAGCGTTAGCTGGTGTCAATTTGACGGTAGAAGCAGGAGAATTTGTGGCCATCATGGGCCCTTCCGGCTCAGGAAAGTCGACTATGATGAATATTCTTGGCTGTTTGGATACGGCTTCCTCCGGGGATTTCTTTTTAGATGACTTGAATATAAACGTAGCAAGTGAGGACGAATTAGCGGAAATACGCAATCGCAAAATAGGGTTCGTCTTCCAAAGCTTCAATCTTTTATCTCGCACAACAGCTTTAGAAAATGTAGAATTACCCATGCTTTATAACGGTGTGAACGCGCGGGAAAGACGGTCCAAAGCGTTGAATGCTTTGGGAATTGTGGGTTTATCTAAACGTATCCACCATAAGCCGAATGAACTATCAGGGGGGCAGCAGCAAAGAGTTGCTATTGCCCGCTCCCTGGTCAACAATCCTGTGATCATCATGGCCGACGAGCCAACTGGGAATCTCGACAGTAAGTCTAGTATCGAAATCATGAGTATATTTCAGCAGCTTAACGCTATGGGAATAACGATTATCTTAGTGACGCACGAGCCGGATATTGCTCAGTACAGCAAGCGTATTATCCATTTTAAAGATGGGCTGATCGATCGTGATGAGCTTGTCCAGAATAGAAGTATGGCCGAAGGTGAACAACTCAACCTAGATTTCAATAGGAGAGCGGAGGTGGCCAGCTAATGAATTTTATTGAAAATATTAGAATTGCCATGCGTGGCCTGAAATCGAATAAGCTCCGCTCAGTTCTCACGATGTTGGGAATCATTATCGGTGTGGGCGCGGTCATTATCATGGTTGCCATCGGACAGGGGGCGAAGGCCTCGGTCGCTGGTCAGATCCAAGGGTTGGGTTCCAACTTACTCATTGTGTCCCCTGGTCAGTCCAACACGGGCGGAGTTAAAGGGGGAATCGGTAGTTTAACCAATATGACGATGGATGACGTTAATGCGATTAAAAGCGGAGCGGACGCAGTGGCCAACGTTGCCCCTTCGACCAGTAAGCAAGTACAAGTTGTTTTCGGAAGCCAAAATACCAGTACGCAGGTCATTGGTACAACGCCTTCCTATGCGGATGCACGTAATCAACAAGCAAGCATTGGGCGATTTTTAACAGATCAGGATGTTTCGGACAATGCTCAGGTTGCCGTAGTGGGTACTTCTGTTGTCCAAAACTTACTGGGGAATGCTAATGCAAACATTGTTGGACAAACCATTAACATTAATCAGGTTCCGTTCCAAGTCATTGGAGTTTTACAAAGTAAGGGATCGAGCGGGACAAGTAATAACGATGACCAAATTTTGGTGCCGATCTCCTCTGCTCAGACGCGACTCATTGGTTCCAAAAGCATCCGAACTATCTATGTTGAAGCTAAAAGCTCCGATTTGATGGGAACGGCTAGTACAGAAATTAGCCAAATTCTAAGACAGCAGCATGCCCTTAGTTTCAGTGTAGCCAATGACTTTACTGTGACCAGTCAATCCGATATTCTGTCAACCGCCGAGGGTGTTTCTCAATCATTGACTCTCTTACTCAGTGGAGTGGCGGCGATATCCCTCTTAGTTGGGGGAATCGGCATTATGAACATCATGTTGGTTTCCGTAACGGAGCGAACCAGAGAAATCGGGATTCGCAAAGCGATTGGGGCGAAACGAAAAGCCATTATGCTTCAGTTCTTAATTGAAGCAGTTATCTTAAGTATGTTGGGCGGCGTCATGGGCATTTTATTCGGGGCAGGTGGTTCTTCCTTATTGAATAAATTTGCTGGCATGTCGACCCAAATCACAACGTCTCCCGTGATTATGGCGTTTGCCTTTTCAGTAGTCATCGGGATCATTTTCGGAGTGTTTCCAGCCCAAAAAGCAGCGAAACTAAACCCTATTGATGCTCTGCGATTTGAATAGTGAATGGATTCATAGCAAACCAAGCAAAGCAGGAGCAGTTTTACAATTCCTAGGTCAATGTTGGGTACGGGTTACACTTACGGGTTTGGACCTGAAGCATCGATCGGAGGATATAACTTTATTCCGGATGATCGCCAAATTTCTGAGATGACGTTTACAGTACGTTAACCTTTGTGAACTCTAGACCCTTTTAAACGATATGAGAAAGGCTCGGCATAATTCTGCTGAGCCTGATTTTTTTATACCTGAAGATGGGCAAGTGAATTATTATCAAACCTTCGCTTCTGGAATAGTCTGACGTTTGATATAATACTACGATAGAGTAAGAGAGGAAATGGGGGACAGATATAGTTGTCTCCAGCTTGTGGATGAGAATATGCGTGCAACCACTCGAATGATTGGACATTACCTATTTATATATGGGGCGATTGGTATTTATCTGCCATTTTTGCCGCTGTTCTTGGCCGCTAATGGTTTGGACAGCTTGCAAATCGGGTTCCTTATGGCGATTGGACCAAGTACAAGTATTTTTACTCAAATTGCCTGGGGCAATTTTGCTGATAAACATAATCGGCGTAAAGAGTATTTAGTAATAGCGGTAACGGGTACGGCGTTAGTTTGTATAACTCTTACTTTTTTTAAGAGTTTATCATGGCTTGCTTTACTTCTGTTCTTCTACGCCTTGTTTAATTCAGCAACCTCTCCGTTGACGGATAGCTTGGCACTTGATACCGTTGCAGATACACGTCATTTTGGGTTGTTTCGCCGATGGGGATCGTTGGGTTTTGCAGTTACGGCAGTGACTGGAGGTTTGCTTTTTTCTTATCTACCAGTTAGTTTATTCGGAGCAGTAGCCGGAAGCTTATATGCTATGACGTTGCTCTGGACTGTGAGTTTACCTAATCCACGTAAGTGGAACCGCCCAGCAAGGGCGGCTTTTCCCCTTATCGAAGTTTTGAAGGTGCCAGGAGTTAAGCAATTGTTATTCGTTTTGTTACTGGTAATGGTCCCATATGCTGCCTATAGTTCTTTTCTGGGTTGGCATTTACAGTCCTTGGGGGCATCGCGCCTATGGGTGGGTATCGCCTGGACGGTTGCGGCGATCAGTGAAGTGCCGATATTTGGAATGGGTAGCCGGTGGTTAATACGGACCCCTGCTAGGAGCCTAATGGCTGGCGCAGCATTGATATTTTCCGTTCGCTGGTTGGCTTATGCTTATATCCAGAGCTATCCAATCATTGTCTTTTTGCAGTTGGCCCAAAGCTTAAGTTTTGCGTTGTTCTATCTGGCGGCAGTCGAGTACCTGACAAAGCTTGTTTCTGACGAGTTGCGCAGTAGTGCCCAAAGTTTGATGCAGTGTATCGGATTTGGTGTGAGTGCAATTGTGGGATCAACCATTGGAGGTTGGTTAGTTAAGACTGGCGGAATCTTTAATCTTTATATAGTGATGGCAGTATTGTCAGGGCTCGGGGCCTTAGGCAGTTTTACATGGCTACGTTATAAATCTTAGGACTAGCAGTATCACTGCTAATAACATAATTTATAATTGTTAATGGTTTCTCAATTGACTGTAAATATACGAGGGGATGGTTCATTAGGCTCTGCCAGGTATCAAGCTGATATTGCATAACCTAATAATGGAGAACTGGCTCACTGCCTGGGCCAGTTCTCCATTATTAGGTTTAACCTATTCTTAAAACAAAGGTCATGGAACGGTAGCAAATTTGTAAAAGCAGCCCTTATCTCAAAGGATAACAAAATTCCTAATTGCCCAACGGGCGCCAAGTAAGGAGTGAAAGAAGCCTTGATTGTCGGGTATAATGCAGAAAATTAGGCAGGAATTCGCGAATAGAAGGAGAATAGTTCCGAATGAGATAAGGAGGGACGTTCAATGGCTATAGTTATTGTGGATGATACGATTTTTAGTTTAAAAGTAATTGAAGCCTTTCTTATGTCTGCGGGTTATTTAGACGTTATCACCCTTAAATCGGCTAGAGAACTTTATCAGTTAGTAGACGGTTATTCAGAACGAGGGATAGTCAAAATTGATTTAATTCTGATGGATATAGTAATGCCAGAGGTTGATGGAATCGAGGCATGCCGAAATGTTAAGAAGAGAGAATGGCTGGTAGATGTACCAGTAATAATGGTGACCGCTACAACGGAAAAAGATGATCTGCAGATGGCTTTTGCCGCGGGTGCTATGGACTTCATTAAGAAACCTCTCGATAAGATGGAGTTATTAGCACGGGTGCGTTCGGCATTGAGATTGAAACATGAAACGTATCGACGAAAAGCCCGAGAGACGGAACTGCTTGAGGTCACGCACCAATTGCAAGCGGCGAATGAGATGTTACAAAATCTTTCTTACTTAGACGGACTGACAGGAATAGCTAACCGCCGGCATTTTGACCAGGGATTGCTTCAAGAGAGTAGGCGTGCCAAGCGGGAAGGTAGTCCTCTTTCTTTGATAATGCTAGATATTGACTATTTTAAAGCTTTTAATGATACATACGGTCACCTTCAAGGCGATGACTGTCTAAAAACAGTAGCATCTACTCTTAAACAAACTTTGAAACGTCCCGGAGATTTTCCCGCACGTTATGGAGGGGAAGAGTTTGCCGTTGTTTTGCCAAACACAAACGACGTAGGGGCTGCCATTATAGCCGAGGAGTTACGGGCTAGTATCGAGAGGGCGGGCATTCCGCATATCAATTCTCCCAGCGAGGATCATGTTACAGTGAGTCTTGGAGTCGTAACCAGATTTCCGGGACAAGCTGACACACCGGATGATTTGATTTTAGCTGCTGATCGTGCTCTTTACAGTTCAAAACATGAAGGCCGCAATCGGGTTAGTGTGGAACGGCTGCCGAAGATCGATGAAACATAACAGCGAGACGGATTTATTGTGGTTGGAGGAAATAAGATTTCCAACTTAAACAAAAATCGCGAGAAATCCTAGTATTACTTCGGCTTGGTGGACGTTCAAAGCCACTATGGAAGAAGCCGGGGCGCTTTGATACATTTAGAATAAGTAGCGCAATCGGCCTGGTATATAAATTTTTTATGAACCAGGCTCTTTTTTAAGAGTAGGATGCTTTTTTCGTTAGTATGAAGGAAGGAGATGTAAATGGATTGATGCTAATAAATTAAGAATTGTATAGTGTAATATGATTAATCATTTTGGAGGTGGCAGTTAATTGTCTATATTTCAATCACACATTTTGACGGATTATAACAAGTGCCAGGGGTGCAATAAATGCATAAGGGTTTGCCCGGTCGGGGCTAATTCTGCCTACCTTCTCGACGGTGAAGTTAAAGTAGAAATCAATACCGGAAAATGTATCGAATGTGGACGATGTATTACTGTCTGTGACCACGAGGCTCGATCATATATTGATGATACGGAAGTTTTTTTTCGCGATCTTAAGAAAGGCCGGAAAATTACAGTACTGGCGGCACCGTCTGTGCGGGTTAATTTTAACAATTACAACAAACTTTTCGGTTTCCTCCAATCGTTAGGTGTCCAATTCATTTATGATGTTTCGTTTGGCGCGGATATTACGACTTGGGCATATTTGAAAGTAATTAATGAGAAAAAGCTCTCAACGGTCATCGCCCAACCCTGTCCAGCAATCGTCAACTATATCGAAAGATTTAAGCCGAATCTATTGGACCAGTTATCCCCTATTCACAGTCCAATGATGTGTACCGCAGTTTATGTGAAGAAATATCTTAAAGACAGTTCGGATTTAGCCATGCTCTCACCCTGTATAGCCAAAAAGGGGGAATTCGAAAGTACCGACAATCTAATTAACTATAATGTTACCTTCAAAAAACTTGCCCAATATTTGCATGAAAATCATATTTCATTGGATGCCCACAAGGAGAAAGAGTTTGACGATATTACCTGTTCATTGGGGTTTCTATTCAGTCGTCCAGGGGGATTGAAAGAAAATGTGGAGGCCTATGTTCCGGGGGCATGGGTGAGGCAGGTGGAAGGACAAGAAGCCGCTTATGACTATTTAGAAGTTTATAGTGAACGGATTCATAAACAGAAACCAGTTCCTTTATTGGTCGATATCCTTAATTGCCCTCATGGTTGTAATATTGGTACAGGTGCATGCCTAACTGAAGATGTAATGGATGATATTGATCACGAGTTTAATTTGCTTAAACAGGGTAAATTAAGTGAAAAAGAGGGTAAAGGGTTTTCTAAAAAGTCTAGAAAGACGTGGATGGTAGATTACTTTGACAAGAATCTTAACATAAGGGATTTTTATAGAAATTACCATACGGATCGTAAAGTTGCAGATCTTAAAATTCCTACGACTAAAGAACTCGACGAGATTTTTAAGTCCATGTACAAGTTCGACGATAAGGCATGTAATATTAACTGCACGGCATGTGGTAATAATACCTGTCGAGAAATGGCCATAGCTATTTATAATGGGGAAAATATACCGTTTAACTGCTTAGATTATACGAGAGGAGCGGTTTTGGCTCAGAACGCGAAAAATACAGAGATCAATGAGATGATGAAGGAAATCGAGTTGCTCAGTGATCAACGCTTAAAGGATGCTAAGAATATCCAGAATCATTTTAGTTCCCTCAGGCTTTCCGTTAATGAAATTGCTAAAGCAAACGAGGAAAGTGCAACAAGCCTTAATAAGATGTCTGACCAAGTTCATAGAACGTTAGTCACCGCAACAATGTTAAGAGATAGTGTTACTCAAATGAAATTAAAACTGGATGATTTCAGTAAGGCGTCCAGTAAAATCGTTGATATTGCAAGTCAGACAAATTTACTTTCGCTCAATGCGGCAATTGAGGCTGCGCGGGCAGGAGAAAATGGTCGCACTTTCTCAGTTGTGGCCCAAGAAGTTAAAAAGCTTGCTGAACAATCTGGTAATGTTGTGCGTTCGACTGTCGATGATGAACAGTCGATGTTAGCGCTGATTTCTGGGATTTCAGAAGTGTCGGTGCAATTAGAAAAAGAAATGAATAATATGACGGATGAAGTTTCTCGGATTTTGTCTTCCGTTGAGGAACTCACAGCAAAAGGCCAAGAAATTCTTGCCTCAGTTGAAGAATTTGGAGCAGAATAATTACGCTTATATTTTTGGCCGCGATCGAGCATAGGTCGTGTGGAGTGCTATACGGAAGGATTCGAGGTAGGGGAAAAGCAAGTAGTTTACGATTGAGGTTGAAAGGGAGTTCAAATAATAGTATCTCCCTTCATAATTATGCACGAATATCATGCATCCGGTCTCTAGCCGTTTCATTCATCACTTTGTTTCCACCTTTATGGACAATGGTATCGCGAAAATATTGCTGAGCTTCAGTCATTAAACCATTACGCACACAAAGTTCAGCCAGTAGCATAGTCATCCGCTGGTCCTGTTCAACTGTAGTTTGACTTCTACTGTTATGGAATAAATCTTTGTATAGAATTAAAGCCTTTTCTGAAGCCATTTTAGATAATTCCAACTCAGCTACATCATCGTAAAGCCAAGCTAATCGTAACCATAACTTACTTTCTTGGGACTTATTATTTAATCCCTCTATACAATGTAACGCTAAATAATATAGTGTAAATACTTGATCTATAGTACGTTTAGTGGTGAAGTCGCCATCTATCCCAGACTTTAGTTCAGAAAGTTTTTGTGGAATTGAGCTTTTTGCTTTTTCAGTAATTTTATCAAAATCCTCAACCAGACTGGCATACTTACAGTGCGAACAAATTTGGATACTGTACCAAAGTGGCTCAAAGCCAACAAAATGCCTTCGAAAGTCAAGGTCAACTTTATCTATAGCTAATTTAGTAAATCGTACAACTTGTATCTCAATAGAACTTTCACATACAGGACAAGTAGTTTTTTTCATAAAGATAAAGTTATCTATTGGTCCAGTTGAATCTAGAGAATACTGCTTATGCTCTGGAGGAAATAACTTGGTTGAAACAAAATTAGACTCAGCAATGGGAGCACAACTATTCTTAGCAATATCTACCACTGCAGAGCTAGTGCTTAATTCAGTGGTAAGTTGATCTAAAAGCCCATCAATTTTTTTATCCCTCAATAATTGTATAAAGTTAGCGTTTTTAGCAACTACCTTAGTAACTCCGTTCACTGCTTTCATTGCTTTTACTATACCGCTAATTTTTTCTAGTAAGGACTGTGGAAGGAACTCAATATTACCAAAATCAATAGCGACATTAAGCGGTTTTACATATAAAAGCCCTTGCACAGCTTGGTATAATAATTTGAAATTTTCTTCAGTTAGAAATTTCGTTATTTTGATCTGGAATGTATTATTAATAGACTCAATTGCAAAGGGTTGTTGAGTTGTTGATCCTGAGTTTTCATTTTGTGCTTTTCTACCTGTTTCAACACCTAAAACCTTTTGAACAACAGTTACTACAGAATCATATGTGACAGGTTTAATTAAGTAATGCTTAGCACCCAGTTCTAAAGCATCAAAAACCATGTTTCTTTGAGACAGAGCACTCACCATAATTATCTTAGCTTTTGGGTACTCCTGCATTATAAGTCTAACAGCGTCAATTCCATTAATACCAGGCATAGTAATGTCCATAGTTACTAAATCTGGCAAATGAGTTCTGTACATAAGATGTGCATCTCCACCATTCGCTGCTTCGCCTACAACTGTATGCCCTGCTTTAATTAAAATGCTAGCTATGTTTTTACGCATTATATTAGAATCGTCTACCACTAAAATACGAGCCATTTCAACTGCCCCCTACTTATTAATTATTTTAGTGCCTCTAGGCATTACCAAATTCAGACTAATATTTCCCAGCTCAGTCTGCAGGTTACAACCCCAAATCTGAGAGTCTTTGTATCTAAATAGAGCATCTTCCGAAGAAAGTGAAATTGGTGTATCAATTATCAACAGTTCCTCAAGTCCTGGAAATTGTTTCAATGAATTGCCAATAATAATATTGACAACTTCGCCAAGAACATCTTCCATATAAGCTTCTTCTTCTTCCAGTGTTATTTCATCCAAAATAAAATTACGTACAACCTTCCGCAAAACAGGTTCAGAAAAACTTACAATGACGACAATATCCAGTGCTCCCCTGATATTAATGATTGCCGTTACTTTATTAAGTTCAATTTTTTTGAGCCTTTCGACTTGGAAATTGTCTTCACATGTAACAAGTAGGTCTGTTTGCTCCAACATAAATTTGCTTGTCGTATCGACGAGTGGTTGCATTAATTCTGAAATAGTTACTTCCCAACCACCTTCAGTCTCTTTGGGTAGGCAAAAATAAAATTGACTTCCAGCACCTAACTCCGTCTTTACCACTACTGAACCACCGAGCTTATTCATCTCACTCAACACTGCTGCTAAACCAACTCCGCGACCTGATAAGTCGTTGACATCATCTTTAGTAGATAAACCATCGTCAAATATAAGTTGGATAGCTTCCTCATCAGTCATTAGATTTACTTCTTCCATGGTTCTCAACCCGCTATCCACAGCCTTATTACGCAGATTTTCAGCGTCAATTCCACGTCCATCATCGGTAATGGATAAGCATATTTGCTTTTCTGTCTCTGAAATCGAACACGTTATTTTACCGAATTCGTCTTTACCCGCTTCCAATCGCTCATCTACTGATTCGAGTCCATGATCTACAGCATTTCGAAAAATGTGTACAAGGGATTTAGCAAAGCCGTAGAATCGATCGGGGTTAACTAATATTTGGTCCTCTTGTGTGATTAACACATAAACCGACTTTTCCAGCCTATCTGCCAGATTTGCCACATACTCTGGGTAGGATTTTAACAGCAAATCAAATGATTTATAACGAAGTTTACGCAATTCAGGAATAAGTATTTTACACTCGACAGGGGTAAGAATCGTTTCTATTTTCTTTTCGATCTCTAGCAATTTGTTTCCATCAATAACCAATTCGTCGTCTTTAGAGAAGAAATCCCGACCTAGAATATCTTGTAACCCCGTTATATCTTCATCTAACCAAGTTAGTAATGAAAATTGGGCAAGAAATTCTTTGACATCGCCAATAGTTAATTCGTGCGACACTAAGTTTTTCTTTAGCATCTCAATTCGAGTTTCTAAGTTATGTAAATTAGCAACTACACTACTCAAACCTAATTGACCAAAACTTCCTTTAAACGTATGGATATGTCTAAAAATCTCAGTCACTTTCTCAACTAAGGAGGTTGCCTTATTATCTAAAATTTCTTGCAGGCGTGCTTCACAGAAATAGGTATAATCTTTAGCCGTTTGATTAAAGTCAACATAATTTAATACAACATTGACGACCATTTTGAGTAAATTTCGCTCTTGTTCTATCTCAGTTTCTAATGTTCGGTGATTAGTTATATCTGTCAAGATGACCATATAATAACTTTCTATGCCATTTCCAGAATCAATTAACTTATAGTCGATACTTATAACTCTACTGTCAATAGTTACTTCTGTTGGAAGTAACGGTAAATAAATCTCACGGAACAAAGGATCGCTGTTATTCAAAACCTTAACTAATAACGACTTAAGAAAATTTTCTTGCTCAATATCATCTGGAAAGACTAACTGAGGAAAACTAAGTCCGTGAATATCTCTATTAAAAATCCTAGTACACTCAGAACTGTATTCATTATGAATTAATAGATCTGACCCAAAAGAAAGAAAGCCTTGCCCCGCGTTATCAAGTAAATTTCTAATAGACTGAGTTCGTAAAACTACTGTCTGTTCCAAACCATCATTTAATAGTTCTAGTTCAGCGTTTGCTTCTTCAATTTCAATAGTCTGAGCTTCGACATTTCTTAGATTACGTTCGTTTTCTTTAAACAAGTAGTATTTACAGCTTTCTCTGTGGTTGAGTCCATTTAGTATAGCTAACATCATTCCATGACAATTGCCATAACCACATGAGGAGCAATTAATTTTACGTTCTTCAGGTGTGAGTTTATGCATTAGCTCCCATATTTGCTCTTCTTCTTTTTCGTCTTTTGGATCGCATAAATGTTTATTTGATGACTTATCGGAATAAACCCTTGAGAAATCTATGTCTTGGGCATCGATCCAAGCATAGAAATCCTTGAATAGATTTTTAGCTCTTTCTGGGCTTGCACTATTATGTTTAATAATTAGATCTTTTTTACGTTTCTCAATAATCTTATCAATTTGATAATGAGTACGATTATGAGTAATCGCAGGTCCAACGTTGCAACCATGCAAACAGTTTAGGACGTCTATAAGTACTGGTGCTTCGCTACGAAGAATATCTTCTTTAAGCTCTGGCAAATATTTTGTGTATACTTCTTGAGGTCCTTCTATTCTTTGTATATCAGATTTTTTAAAAGGTATGCCAAAACGGTTGAATGTGTCAGTTAATCCACCTGGTTGAGAATAGCCAATACCTCTTTCGGCCTCGGGAGTGTCAAACCCAGAAGGCTCTAACTCCGCTAAGTTGATTCCTTGCTCTGAAAGATAGTTATCCAATGACTCAAAAGTTATATTATAAGAAACTACTCCTCCAGTATTTGGGTCGTGGAACTCCCTACGCTTAGCTAGGCATGGTCCAAGGAAAGCTAGTTTCAAGTGGCTAAATTCTGGCTGGTTTTTGAGCCAAATAGCAACATCAAGTGCTGGCGAGTGTGTAGGTGCTAAGAATGGTATGAGTTCTGTATGGTATATTTCAATAAAACTAACAACAGCTGGGCAGGGCTGAGCAATAATTGGCTGCTTGGCACCGTTTTTCAAGACCTGTAAGTATAGATAAGTTGTGATTTCTGCCCCAAAACTTACGTCAAAAACATTATAAACGCCTATTTCACGTAAAGCAGTTAGCACGTTAGGCATCAATTCAGCATAATTTACAGCTGCCGCAGGTGCAACTAGTATACCTACAGGAACCCCTGATTCGATATCACTAAGAAATTCCGAAAAATCGTCGATTCCAGAACGAGCATAATGACCTTTTTCTCTGCACGCCTTAATACACTCGCCGCAACCAATGCAAAGATCCGCTTTAACTATAATACCGTCAGGCTCTACAATGTTGCACAATTTTACTGGACAAACTAAAATACAAGCGAGACAGTGTTGACACTTATTTTTATCTACCCGAATTACTTCCGGCAACCCCATTACTCTCCACCTCGTTGATCAGTTTTATAGTTAATTCTACACAATTCAAACTTATCCTTTTTTCGCCACCCCTTTCTTTTTACACCGTTTAAAAGCCTGAATTTGCTGATGAGTTATCGTCTAAACATACTTATGCTCCTGGAGTTGTAGCAATAGCTAATTACGGGCCAAATACGAACTGCAGTCAATTCTATATCGGTTCTTAGTCAAAACGTTGCAAGTTCAAACCAAAACCCTGCTTATACGATTTTCGGTAAGGTAGATGGGGGTATAGATATTGTAGAGAAGATTGCCAGCGTCAGGGTTGGCCCGAACTCATCAGGCGAACAGAGTTCACCTCTCGGGTGGCTTTTCTTTTCATTGTAAGTATGGGTGGCCGTGTTCCAAGTTTTAATTTTTTAAAATCAAAAGCAGTAGGATAAGAATAGAGTGGGAAGTTTTATTCATAAGTTGTAAGATCAAGAGAAACACCCCCCTTATGGTTCTATCAACAGAAAAGGAAGGGATTAACAGAACGCCATGGGTATTTATAAACATTATTTTAATAAGTATAGGTTGTCATTTATTATAGCTGTTAGTTGTGTATTCTTTGAAGCTATCTGTGATCTAATGCAGCCTACGATTATGGCCCACATTATTGACGAGGGTGTGCAGAACGGTCAGGTGGAAACCGTAATGAAGCTAGGCTTGCTGATGCTAATGATAACAGCCATCGGAGCCTGTTTTGCGGCCACTCGAAGTATTCTGGCAAGTAAGGTCTCCCAAAGCTTCGGTGCAGATATAAGGTATGACGTATTTACAAAAATTATTGGTTTTTCTGAGATCAGCGCAGATAAAATAGAAAGCGGTTCGTTGATAACTCGGATGACCAATGACATCTCTCAAGTAACGCAATTCATCAATGGTTTGATGAGGATTTTTTTCAAAGCACCTATTACCTGTTTAGGAAGCCTAATTCTTGCAGTCATGTTAAGCCCCCAAATGAGTTTAATCCTGTTTGTCATTGTGGCAATCATCGGATTCTTCATTGTGATCAGCATGAAAATGAGTTATGTACGTTTTGCTAAGGTGCAGTATGCCATCGATAAAGTCAACTCAGTTGTTCAAGAATACCTGATGGGAATAAGACTCGTAAAAGCGTTCGGACGATATGAAGATGAGGAAGAGAAGTTCGATTATGCCAATTCGGATTTGTCCAATAAAACCGTATCTTCTCAGATTGTCATTGCTTATTTTTCACCCCTTATGTCCTTGACCATCAGCTTGGGAATTGCTTTAATCTTATATATAGGAAGCATTCTATTTGGAAACGGTAATATTGAGGTTGGAAGGGTCGCGGCTTTCATTAATTACATGACGCAGATGTTAGCTTCCTTTATTATGATAACCAACATATTTAATGTTTTTGTAAGGACAAAAGCATCGACTGAAAGAATCAATGAAGTGTTAAATAGTGAAGAGGATTTTAAAGGTTCCGGACAAACGGTAAAGCAAGGTTCATGGCAGCTTGAATTTAGCAATGTGACGTTCGCATATCCGAATGGAAGCGGTATACCGACGATAAAAAATCTTACCTTTAAGATTAATCGAGGTGAAACACTGGCCATTATCGGTCCCACTGGTTCGGGAAAATCAACGCTTGCTTGGCTTTGCCTCCATTTTTACGATGTGGAAGAAGGCATGATTTACTTAAATGGTACTGATATTAAAACCATTGACAGCAATAGCCTGAGAGATAATATCGCCTTAGCTCCCCAAAAGAGCATGCTGTTTACAGGGACTGTCTTTGAAAACATTGCCTGGGGTAATACGAATGCTTCAAAAGAGGAAATTATACAAGCAGCCAGGGTGGCTCAGGCTGATGAATTTATTCAAACTATGCCTTTTCAATATGAAAGTAATCTAGGTCAGGGCGGGGTCAATCTTTCTGGTGGTCAGAAACAACGCATTTCCATCGCTAGGGCGTTGGTTAAAAAGGCACCTTTTTTGATTTTGGACGACTGCACAAGTGCACTTGATGCGGTCACAGAAGCGAAGGTTAGACATGCGTTAAAATCTGTGGATGTCCAAAAGACAGTAATTATGATAACGCAAAGGATAGGGACTGCAATGTTTGCCGATAAGATCCTCGTACTTGACAATGGTGTGAATGTCGGATTTGGGGACCATCAAGAACTGCTTCATTCATGCAAAACTTATCGGGGAATTTTCGATTCGCAAATTGGCGGCGACTTGAAGGGTATTACTTATGGCTAAAGGTATCAATAAAGCTTATGAAAACATGCCCAATTTAGGAAGAATGGGTGGCGGAGGGCCACGACGTTTTGCCCCGACAGCAAAGCCGCAAAATACAAAAGCAAGTCTACTTAGAATTCTTAAAATTTTCATGTTGTGGCGCAAATCGATCCTATTGTCAGTCGTGCTAACGATCATATCCTCCATGGTTTCCCTTTTCACACCCCTGTTATTGGGCAAAGCAATCAATACCTTCAATACAAAAACAAATTCAGTGGATACATCTCTTTTGACAGTCATTATTTTGGCGCTTGTCTCATGCTACCTGGTAAGCTGGTTTATTGATACGTTTAATGGTCTTCTGATGGCAAAGGTCACACAGAAACTAGTCAAACATATAAGATCTGAATTCTTTTCCAAGCTTCAGAGGATTCCACTGAACTTTTATGACACAAGGTCACACGGGGATACAATGAGCAGGGTAACCAATGATGTTGATAATATCAGCAGTACTATTTCTCAGACGACAACGCAGTTAATCGCGAGTATTTTTACAATAACAGGTTCATTTATAATGATGCTAGTTTTAAGCCCGATTTTAACGCTTGTTGCATTGGTGTCTATTCCGTTGTTTCTATTACTGACTAAAACTATTGCTAGCCGAAGTCGGAGGTATTTTTTAGGCCAGCAGCATAAACTGGGCGCTTTAAATGGAGTAATTGAGGAAAACATCGTCGGACTTAAAATGGTAAAGGCGTTCAATCGACAACAGACTGTCTTAGCTGATTTTAACCGTATAAACCAAGAGCTCTGCAACTATTCCACAAAGGCTCAGATCTGGTCTGGTTTTATGATGCCGTTTATGAACGTCATTAATAATATAAGTTTTACGTTTATAGCGTGTGCAGGAGGAATACTATCACTAAAGGGAGCGATATCTGTCGGGGTGGTAGTTAGCTTTCTTACTTATTCGAAACAGTTTGGGATGCCGCTCAATAATCTAGCCGGGATGTTTAATAACATTCAGTCAGCTCTCGCAGGGGCGGAAAGAGTTTTTGAAATCATGGATGAAGAGGAGGAAGCCCCTGATAAAGCCGGTATTAAAAAGCTGATTAACCCTAAAGGAGAAGTCGAATTTTGCAATGTATCGTTTTTCTATAATCCCGGCAGGCCAGTTTTGAAACATGTAAATTTCAAAGTGAGCCCTGGAGAAGTCGTCGCTTTAGTCGGAGAAACCGGAGCGGGGAAAACAACCATTGTAAACCTTCTAACCCGCTTTTATGATTTGGACCAGGGGAAAATTCTGATTGACAAGACAGATATAAAGGACATTTCCAAAAAAAACCTGAGAAGCTGTTTTTCTGTCGTTTTACAGGACACTTGTCTTTTTACAGGTACGATCTATGACAATATAAGATACTCAAGGCCAAGTGCAACGGATATGGAAGTTAAAGAAGCCGCAAAACTGGCTCACGCCGATGACTTTATATCCCGCTTGCCGAAAGGCTATGATACGATGGTAACAGGTAGCACAGATAACCTCAGTCAGGGACAGCGGCAATTGCTGGCCATTGCCCGAGCTATTTTATGTAATGCTCCAATCTTAATTCTAGACGAAGCTACAAGCAGCGTTGATACAAAAACCGAAAAGGAAATTCAGCATGCGCTTCTTACGCTTATGAAAAGTCATACCAGTTTTTTAATCGCGCACCGTCTTTCAACCATTCGCGATGCCGATAAAATAATGGTCATTGGCAGTGGGAAGATATTAGAGAGCGGAACACATGATGAACTCATGAAAGATAAAGGTACTTATTATGAGATGGTAATAAGTCAAATGGGATATAACAATAATTTGCAGATTTAGGCAGCAAGTATGTTAATATGAAGAATAGTAAGAAAATACGAATAAGTTTCTACTGGTCTATGGCAAATGAAACGGTAATAACAAATTGAGGTGAATAAATATGCTTCTTCAAGAAGGTACCAAAACCAAAATTTCATATTTGAACCTCGGTGATAATATAGCTAAAGCTGTGCGCATTTTCATGGATCTAAAGATTCCCATAATCCCGGTGTTAGATGGGGAAGGTGGATTATTGAGTGTTTTTAGTAGGAGCAGCCTTTATCGAGCAATCCTAGACGGTGCAACCTATAAAGACATAGTTGATCCCTACCTAATAAAAGAAGTGATCAGTATTTCGGACGATCTCACTGACGATCAGTTAGCTGATTTCGTGAAAGTGAGTCCTGTTGGGTCGGTGCCCGTTGTAAATAAAGAGGGAAAAGTTTACGGACTCTTATGCAAAGCTAATATGGTTATGACCTTATTTAGACACTCTGAACTACTGAACGTGCAGTTGAAAGCTATTTTAGACTCCATGCACAACGGTGTGATTGCTGTCGACAGTGAGGGAATGGTAACTCATATTAATATAGGAGCAAGCCGAATACTAGGCTTGAAGGTGGATACCTCCCTTGGCCAGCCTTTTAAAGAGTTTTTACCTAATTTAGACTTAAACCCGGCACTAATTCACGGAGAGGTTCAAATAGGGCTAAAGTACAAGCGCCACAACATTACAATGGTCGTAAATATTACTCCCTTAAACATTGGAGGGAACATCGCTGGAGGAATTGTGATCTTTCAAGACCTTACGGACTTGGAGCAAGCCGCCAGAGAGTTAGAAACAGTTAAAGCTTTAAACAAGACCTTCGATACGGTTCTTAATATCATCCATGACGGCATCATTGTGGTGGATGAAAGAGGAAAAACTACTCTTGTTAACCAAGCGATGGCGGATTTTTTAACGTTACGTCCTGAAGAGATTATTGGAAAACATATTACTGATATCATGCAGACAAGCAGGTTACACATTGTGGCCAGAACTGGTATTTCGGAAACAAGTGATGTCCTGACAATTCAGGGCAAGCCGTTAATTGTTTCCCGGCTGCCCATAATAAGAGAAGGGGAGGTATTTGGCGCAGTAGGCAAAGCAGTATTTCCCCAACTCGCCGAAGTCCGGGAACTAGTGGAAAAACTACGATTCTTAGAAAATAAAGTGACGTTTTTCCAGGAAGAATTACAAAAAAACAAGACTGCACAAGATATTATGAAAGGCATCGTTGCCGAAAGTACTGAAATGAAAAAACTAAAGGAAGAGATATCGATTGTTGCCTCAAGTAGTTCTACTGTGTTAATTACCGGAGAAAGCGGTACTGGAAAAGAAGGAGTGGCCCACGCCGTTCATCTCTGTAGTGACAGATGCAAAGGACCATTTATTAAAGTGAACTGTGCCGCTATTCCAGAAAACCTAATGGAAGCGGAAATGTTTGGTTATGTTGGGGGCGCGTTTACTGGTGCAGCAAAGGCCGGTAAACCAGGACGCCTAGAGATGGCCGATGGTGGAACACTATTTTTAGATGAAATCGGGGACATGCCCCTGGCTCTACAATCCAAATTATTACGCGTGTTACAAGACCGTGAATTCGAACGTTTAGGTGGTACAAAAAGCATTAAAGTAAATGTCCGTATTTTAGCAGCTACCAATAAAAATCTCAATGAAGCTATTGCTGAAGGAGAGTTCCGAGCGGATCTTTATTATAGGTTAAATGTCATCAATTTGCATTTACCCCCGTTACGGGAGCGCACCGAGGATATAGAACCATTGACCCATTTTTTCATAACTAAATTCAACCATATTCTTAAAGGTAACGTCATGGGCATCGTCGACGATGCCATGAAGATTTTGCTTAACTACTCATGGCCGGGAAATATACGTGAATTAGAAAATGTCGTGGAGAGGGCTGTAAACTATACCCGCAGTGGGTTGATCCAGTTAACTCACTTACCCAATGAAATACTTACCAACAGCTCTCCTGAAAATGAGGTTCTCACTGGAACGATTCGTCACCAGGACAAAATTGGCCGCATAGAACGAAACATGATTGTTGTAGCCCTTGAAAAGGCTGGAGGCAATAAGACAAAAGCCGCAAAACTCCTAAATCTTAGCAGATCGAGGCTTTACGATAAACTTAATAAATATGATCTGAACTATTAAGCGTGTTTCTAGAGACCTGATTAGGGATCTGACCTCAAATAAGCGTCCCGGAAGCGGACACATTTCGAACAAATGTGTCCGCTTCCGGGACGCTTATTTTTAGCCCATTGCGCTAAGATCCTCTCTCCAATGTTCCCTGAAAGTTCCCGTATGAATTTATCTCAATTCATTTTTAAGCCTTTGTTTCAGTGACGCTGATCATTAGGCATGTGGCGCATCGACACCTTGCCTGAATATTTGATCATAGTTTACAAATAACCTTCACGCTTTTACATAACTGAACGTGCCTTATAAAGCTACTGGATGGTTCTTTGGCATACAAATTGCAAATAAAATTCATAGGATTCTGAAATAACCGAATATCGGGTAACGAATGATTTATAGGTGCGATATTCGATGCATTCGGTTTGTGATTCCAAAGAAAATGGGCCAATTGAGGAGGAAATAACATATGTCTAAAGTAACCCAAAAGCTTGAACTTACAAGAAAAACCTATTACAAGGATGCAAAAATCAGTGCTTACGGGGAAAGAAAGCCTGATTATTCAACTATGGGTAGGAAAATCTCTAACACCTATGCCAAACAACGTGAAGTAGTTTGCGTAGAAGCCTGTAGAACTCCCTATGGGAAATCCCTTGGAGCGTTGGTAGAGTATGATGCTGCCCAATTAGGGGCTTTAGCTATTAAAGAAGTGATACGAAGAACCGAAGGCAAGGTCGCTCCTGGCGATGTTGACTATGTCATTATGGGCCATGTGGTGCAAGCCGGTAGCGGTCAAGTTCCAAGCCGTCAGGCTACTCTTCTGGCAGGACTTCCTGAACACGTGCCTTCGATTACAGTTAATAAGGTTTGTTCCTCTGGAGTTAAAACGATTGATCTAGGTGCTCAGATGATTGCCCTGGGAAGAGCCGAGATCGTTATAGCTGGTGGTCAGGAGAGCATGAGCAACATTCCATTTGCACTTCCCGATATGAGGAGAGGGAAGAAAATGGGCTTTTTAAATGCTGACTGTGAAGACCTAATGGTAAAAGATGGACTCTGGGACGCTATCTACGATCGCCACATGGCAATTCATGGATCTGAAGTGGCTGATGAATTTGGTTTCACCCGTGAAGAACAGGATGAATGGGCACTACATTCTCAGCTGGCTGCCTCAGATGCTATGGCTGCTGGAAAACTTGACGACGAGCTCTTCCCTGTTGCTATAAAAAGAGGCAAAGAAATCCTGGAAAAGGATGAAGGGCCCCGTGCCAATTCTACGATCGAAGGACTGGCCAAACTTGGTCCGGTGTTCAATCATGTCAGTTCCGTCACCGGAAAGCCTGGCAGTGTAACCGCGGGTAACGCACCGGGTACTAATGATGGCGGGGATGTTTGCCTGCTCATGAGTCGTGCCAAGGCTGATGAACTAGGTGTAAAACCTCTTTTCACCATCGTTGACTATGCGGAAGTATCACAACCCACGAAAGATATTGCCACAGTTCCCGGTCTTTCCATTAAGAAGGTACTCGAGCAAAATAATATGACGCTGGATGATGTCAAACTCATTGAGATCAACGAAGCGTTTGCAGCTGTGTCACTTGTTAGCGCCCGCAGCATTCTGGGTATGACGAAGGAGCAGATGTTTGAAAAGGTCAATGTTAACGGCGGCGCGATTGCTTTTGGTCACCCTATCGGAGCAACAGGTGCTAGAATCGTTATGACGTTGGCTTATGAACTGAAACGTCGTGGCGGTGGTTATGGGGTGTGCGGAATCTGTGCCGGTCATGCCCAAGGCGATGCTATGCTTATCCGTGTCGATACTGACTAAGTGTTTATAAGTTTATTAGATGGCAAAAGGGTTGGAAAATAGTAAAAGAATTGGAGTGGAGTTAATATGGATTTTAAATTAAGTGAAGAAACCCTAATGGTCAGAGATATGGTGAGAAAATTCGCAAAAACCCAAGTTGCCCCTTTAGCAGAAAAACTTGACAAAAGCCATGAGTTCCCCATGGAAAACTGGAAACAGATGAGAGAATTAGGCCTAACGGGTTTTCCTGTTTCAGAAGAATGGGGTGGCGGTGGCGGCTCTTATCTGGACTTTGCTATCATCGTTGAGGAGTTAGCTAAGGCCTGTGCATCGACTGCAGTTGTAACCAGCGTACACACTGGTTTGGGTTGTATGAGTATTTATCTATATGGTAGTCAGAGATTAAAAGAAAAATATCTTAAAAGACTGACCGCCGGTGAGATTATTGGTGCTTATGCATTAACCGAACCTAACGCCGGATCTGACGCCGCCGCTATAAAATGCAAAGCTGAAGATAAAGGGGACCATTTCCTAGTCAACGGTAGCAAAATATTTATTACTAATGGTGGTCATGCAACAACCTATTGCACCTTTGTTAAGACGGATCCATCACAACCTAAAGGCAAAGGGATTACCTGCTTAATCATAGAAAAAGACACCCCTGGGTTCACTATAAGCCAACCAGTTGAAAAAATGGGTATGCACGCTGACCCAACTTGTGAACTTTATTTTGAAAATGTGAAAGTTCCTAAAGAAAACGTCTTGGGAGAAATCAACAATGGTTTCGCAGTTGCCATGGGGCTACTCGCTGGTGGTCGTATCACGATCGGAGCTCAGGGTTTGGGAATTGCTGAGGGAGCCTTGGAATATACGATCAATTACATTAAGGAACGACAGCAATTTGATAAACCACTGGCAGCCAATCAGGGCGTTCAGTTCATGATTGCAGAAATGGCTACCAAGATAGAAGCTGCTCAGATGCTAATTTACAGAGCTGCATGGCTCAAAGATAACCATTTGCCCCATAACAAAGAAGCCTCAATGGCCAAGTACTTTGCCACGGACGTTGCTATGGAAGTCACTACCAACTGTGTACAGTTGATGGGCGGATATGGTTACTGTTCAGAATACCCAGTTGAACGCATGATGAGAGATGCCAAGATAACCCAAATTTACGAAGGATCGAATCAGATTCAGCGCATGATCATTGGGCGTGAGGTAATCGGCCGTTTTTAATTATTAGTGAACAATTAAGGGGGTTTTCACAATGGCCAGGCCTAAAATTGTTAGTCTTACTGAAGCGGTAGGGCAGATCAATGATGGTGATATGTTGACATTCGGAGGTTTTACTGTTTGGCGTCGACCTATGGCAGCTATTTATGAGCTCATTCGTCAGAAAAAACGCAATCTTCATCTCGTCGAGGTTAATGGCGGAACTCATGATGATATGCTCGTAGGCGCTGGTTGCGTAGGAATATGGGAATCTAGCTGGTGTGGACACGAACTCTATGGGAAATTTGGCAGTAACCTGGCCCGTAAAATTGAAAAAGGTGAAATCTTATATGAAGACTGGGCACATATTCATGTCTTAAACAGGTTGACTGCCGGAGCTAAGGGTCTTCCGTTTTTACCCACCTATGCTGCCATGGGAAGCGATATGTTGAATCCAGAAAATGATAACCTAGGTAAAGCAGGTCTCCGTGATGGATCCAACCCCCATATAGGTAAGTATAAATATGTTATGTATAAAGAACCTTTCACGGATTCTGAGATCGTCTTGGTCCCAGCTGCAAATCCAGACTGGTGTATCACTCATGTCCAAATGGTGGGTGCTGAAGGGACCGTGAGGGTTGATGGATTAAAATTTAGTGATCTAGAAGTTATTAAGGCTTCTAAACACAATATTATTATCGCTGAAAAGGTTGTTTCAGAAGAATACTTGCGCAGGGAACCGACCCGCAATATGTTGCCTGGTTACCTGGTGGATTATATTGTCGAATTACCCTGGGGTGCTCACCCAACCGGTTTGTATGGGGTACATGAACCTGATGGAGAATTTATCGCCAACTTCTTTAAAGCCACCCGCACCCAGGAAGGTTTTGATAAGTGGGCAGATGAATGGATCTTCGGCGTTAAAGACTTCCAAGAATATCTGAGTAAATTAGGGATTACCCGTCTGGAACCTCTGAAAGCCAATCCTTCTCTGGGCTATTCTTCGACACTGAAAAGGGGGTCTAGATAATGGATAGCAAAAAAGAATATTCTAAGCCTGGCGAATTTAAACCCATGGACCTCTTGGCCTGTGCCGCTGCTCGGGAAGTACAGGATGGCGAGATCGTCTTTGCAGGCACTGGCTTACCTATGTTGGCTATCATGGTGGCTCAGCATACTCAAGCCCCCACAGCCGTTTGTATTTATGAATCGGGTTCTATCGACGGTAAACCCATCGACCTGCCGACCTCTGTGGCGGACGCTCGTTGTAGCTACCAGGCTGCAGTTGCCGATGGTCTCACCGACGTGTTTGGCCAACTACAATCTGGCAAGGTTGACTTGGCTTATCTGGGTGGTGCTGAAGTCGATCTCTATGGGAACGTTAACTGCACCTTTATGGGCGGCCCCACGGGTAAAAGGCTTACAGGTAGTGGGGGTAATTCTGATATTCATTCCCTAGCCAAGAGAAGCGTTTTGATTATGCCTCAGTTCGGTCAGAAACGTCGTTTTGTGGAAAGAGTCAGCTATATCACCTCGCCTGGATGGAAAATTCCTCATTGGCCCGATAAAGAATGGGTTCCCAAGCGGGAGGTCTACGGTCCGGCATTCAATGGTGGACCATCCGCTGTAATTTCTGACATGGGTGTCTATCGCTTTGATGAAAACGGCGAGATGTATCTAGATACTGTTCATCCTGGTTTTACCGCTGAGGATTGCCGTGAAAACTGCAGTTTCGATCTTAATATCTCTAGGGTTAAGGGAGAAACTCTGACTCCTACCTATGAAGAATTGGATCTGCTCTATAAAACTATTGATCCGGAAGGAATCATCATGAAATAGTGGACAATGATGTTATGGCAACCAAAAGAGGTTAACTCATTACTCCTAAAGTGGGGGTGAGTTAACCTCTTAGTTTATGCGAATTTAATTACCCAACGACCAAGAGTGCGAAACTAGATTTCGCAAGGATCTAACTTTTGTACCGTAATGTATTTAGAAATTTATACCCTAATTGATCAATGTGAAACAAACTCAAGGTGGCAAATGAAAAGATACCGTCTTACTTGCGAGTTGGATATTGGAACGGGGAAGCTAAAGCACCTATCGAAGTTGGTAGTATTTCAGTAGCAGTTTCCGCTACACGCCACTGATCTGGCCCTTTAGATTTAGCTTGTTCAATACTATCATCCAATTCGGTCATGTGATCCCAATACCGTTTCGGCATCAGTGCCATACGACACTGTGGATTATTTCTACTTTCAATGGCAATCGTTTTATAGAATTGCTTCCATAATTGACGGTACTCAATTTCAGTACCGTCAACTTCTGGCAACGTCAACTCGTCGGCAAAGATCAGCTCCGCTTTTTGTGACCGATAAATTAAGGCCATACTGTGAGTTTTATCATAAATCATAAATGTTTCGTTCCGGAATCGGTCGCAAAAATGCACTGATAGAAGAGGCAACACAAAGTTTTTAGGTTCAATTACCGCCACTAACACTTCGCCATAAACGGAAAAACGAACAAATCCCATGAACTTCTGACTTTCAGACGTTAAATGGCGTACAGCTTTTTGGAGGGAACAAACCGTATCGTCCGTGAGCATCGTCATCACCTTGCACCCATACTTAAAACCCAAACGTAGGAAATGATAGATTAACAATTCTTTATTCGGAGCACATGTTAAAAAACCAAGCTTAATCAACTCCTGTGCTTTAGAGGATATCTTTGATGGAATCGAGTTAAAAACCCTGTCTGCCTTATGTTCGTCCGTTTCAATCCATTTCGCCGTATCAAAAAGGCTCTGCTGTACACCTGGGGGTCGGATGATACTGGGATTCTCCTTTTGCTCGTAGCTTTCAAAAACGCAACACATCAGCCCTTCAAAACTACCATCATAAGCGTAGACTAAATCTGTCCTGTCAGGCATTGTTGCACATCCTCTCTCGTAAGGAAAGGCTCGTTAAATAGCGACAGCTGTTCAGGATAAGGAGACGGAAGCTTGTGTTGATCAGCCATAAGGGCTCTAATGGCTCCATCGGACGTTATTTTTAAACCCTCCATGATTTTTCCCTTACAGGTAATAAAATACTGTGCGCGTTTTAGGACAATACCCATCTTTTTAAGTCCAGAAAAATCGATCGGGCCAGTTCTCCTAGCTGTAAGAATACGCATCGCACTTGTCACGCCGATTCCAGGCACTCGTAAAAGCATCTCATAGGGCGCTTTATTAATCTCAAGAGGAAACTTCTCTAAATGGTTGAGTGCCCAATTGCATTTGGGATCCACTTGTAAATTGAAATTAGGATTTTGTTCATCAAGCAGTTCTTTAGCTTCAAAGCCGTAAAACCGTAAAAGCCAGTCGGCCTGATAAAGCCGATGCTCTCGCACTAGAGGTGGTTTGATATCTATAGAAGGTAGTAGTGAATGCTCAGCCACCGGTATATAGGCAGAGAAAAAGACTCTCTTAAGATGGTATTTTCTGTAAAGCCCTTCGGTTAGAGTTAATATCTTATGGTCTGTGTCGGGAGTCGCCCCCACAATCAGCTGTGTGCTCTGTCCGGCTGGCACAAATTTGGAAGCATGACGAAATTTTACTAGATCAGTACTGCTTTCCTGGATTTTAGTAGTAATCAGTCCCATCGGACGTAGTATGGACTCCTTCGTCTTGTCTGGGGCCAAGAGCTTTAGACTCTCCTGAGAAGGCAGCTCAATGTTTATACTCATCCGGTCAGCCAAAAGTCCCAAGCGGGTAATGAGCTCACTATCTGCTCCTGGTATTGCCTTGACATGAATATAACCGCCAAAGTGATAAACGTTACGCAATATCTCAAGAGCCTTAATCATTTGCTCAATCGTATTGTTCGGATTTTTAATGACCCCTGAACTCAGGAATAAACCCTCTATATAGTTCCGCCGATAGAAGTTGATTGTAAGTTCTGCGAGTTCTGAAGGCGTAAACCCGACTCTTACGATATCGTTTGACATGCGATTGACACAGTATTTGCAATCAAAGATGCAGACATTCGTCATCAGTACTTTTAGTAACGATATGCATCGCCCATCGGCCGAAAAGCTATGACAAATCCCAGCTTTTGCTGCGCTACCTATACTGCCTTGCTTGCCACTTCGGTCTACACCGCTGGAAGTGCAAGCCACATCATATTTAGCTGAGTCTGACAAGATTGTCAATTTATTATAAATATCAATGTTCAACACCCCTTACCTAGCAACTATTAAACACTATAATATGAAACGTATGTTCTTGTCAAAAGGAAAAAGGGCAAACACGTGTAAGAGTGTGATCGAGCAGGAGGGCGAGCACATATCAATAGAAACCTTTTAGATTTGCCATCAGAAATAGGGGTGTTAATCATGGCGGAAATTAAAGATTGCACTGAAACACTCAATGTGTTAGTGTAATATAGACTTAATATGGTAACAGGGGAGCTGGAGTTTTCTGGCTGAGAGGGGCAACTTGCCCGACCCTCAACCTGATCTGGGTAATGCCAGCGGAGGAAGGATTTGAGAATAGGGACGCCGCATTACTGCGGTGTTTTTTTATGCTCAGTTCCCCTGCAGTCTCGCACGGCGGACCTTAACAAGGCATACCGTTTTATTGATCACGCACGATATTGATGAGGCTATTCTTCTTTCGGACAGAGTCGTTGTTCTAAGCCAACGTCCCGCTCAGATTATCCAAGAGTTTAAAATCCCATTCCCACACCCGCGTGATCCGGATGAGCTGTTGCTTTCTAGTGTTGCGTTAGATCTTAAAAGGCAACTATTGCACCTACTCATCCCTTAATCACAAGAATTTCTCGCTAAAAGCAAGACACTTCACGAGAGAAAGATTATCGACATGTTAGCTAACAGCCAAACCGAACAGTTGTGCCCCGCACTTCGGACTTCGTCGCAACCATCCTTGATCGCTAACCGATCCGGGCGATGCGAGGGCCTACTTTTGATAGCCCGATCAAGGATGATTATCGTCTAGATCGGGTCATTTTAATCCCTAAGCTGGAGATGTTTGTGCTCACCATACATTCATCGAGAGAGTACAGGAAGTATGGCCCGGCATTAATAGATAGGTTTATCCAACATAAAGGGTAATAGGTAATAGGCGACAGCTAAGTATGAAGGAAATTGAATGTTTCAGGGCCTATTCATTTATACTATAGGAGATCGAGCTTAGGAGAATTTGAAAAAAGCGTGCATCAGAAATCGTAATAATGAAAGAGATGACTAAATGATCGATCGTAATTTTAACGGATATCAATTAAGTAGCGAGTTATTAAAAGCCATTAGTTTGTTGAATTTCATCAGTCCCACCAAAGCCCAGGAACAGGTGATCCCGGCTGTCTTGGCCCGAAAGGATATCATCGTTAAGTCCCAAACTGGTAGCGGAAAGACGGCGGCCTTCGCTATTCCTATTTGCGAATTAGTGGACTGGGAACAGAATAAACCGCAAGCCTTAGTGCTCACACCAACCAGAGAACTTGCAGCTCAGGTCAAAGAAGATATGTTCCATATTGGCCGATTCAAAAGGTTAAAAGTTGCTGCAATTTATGGGAAGTACCCTTTCCACGTTCAGGAAAAGGAACTTAAACAAAAAACCCATGTTGTGGTTGGAACCCCAGGTCGGTTGATCGATCATATCGAAAGAGGGACTATTGATACATCCAATATAAACTATCTCGTCATCGATGAAGCCGATGAAATGCTGAATATGGGTTTCATCGAGCAAATTGAAACCATCATTTCCAGCTTGCCTCAAGAACGGGTGACGATTTTATTGTCAGCGACAATGCCTCAAGACATTAATGTTTTATGTAATAAAATCATGAAAGACCCAATCTGTATGGAAATCGAAGAACAACATCCAGCGACAGATCGGATCGCTCAAGAACGATATCAGGTCGATCAAACGGATAAAATGCAGCTTCTACTAGATCTAACGATTGTCGAAAACCCGGATAGCTGCATGATATTTTGCAATACCAAACAAACGGTCGATGAGGTGTACGCTGAACTCGTAAAGCTAAACTATTCTTGTGAGAAGCTTCATGGGGGAATGGAACAACGGGATCGATTGAGCGTCATGAATGAGTTTAAGCAAGGATTTTTCAGGTATCTATGTGCAACAGATGTTGCGGCCAGAGGTCTGGATATCGAGGACATTACCTTGGTCATTAATTATGATATCCCATATGACCGAGAAAGCTATGTTCATCGGATCGGTAGAACAGGCCGCGTCAACAAGTTGGGTAAAGCCATTACGTTTGTTACCAAAGAGGAAAATAAATTTTTGAAGGATATCCATGACTACATCGGAAAAGAGATACTTTTGAAGGAAAGACCGGAAGAAGAAACGGTGCGTCAGTCGAAACAATATTTCATGGCGAAAATCAAGACGCCGCCAGATATCAAAGAAACAAAAGGCGCGCAGCTGAGCACTGAAATTATGAAAATCCATGTGAATGCCGGGAAGAAAACAAAGATGAGACCGGTCGATATTGTTGGCACACTATGCAGTATTCAAGGAATAACTGCGGCTGATATCGGGATCATCAATATCCTGGATGTATCTACCTTTGTCGAAATCTTAAACAATAAAGGTGAGCTGGTGCTGCAAGATCTGCAAAACACTCCGATCAAAGGTCGGCTTCGGAAGGTAAGCAAGGCGGATAGGTGAAAGGGAGACTCTGTAGTTTTGTAGTGCCAAGAGAAGAGAGTCATAATTCAGCTGGCTTCCGAACTTTGCCAATGAACTACGGAGGCCTTTTATAGATGACACCACATAAACAATTTCATACAGCGCCTAAACTGTTGGAAGGGTGCTGAACATCGCGGCAAAAAGTACTTAATCAAATATGTACGAGCATGATACCCACCAAAACGCACGCAATGACCAAATGCCACTGTTTTATTACACTGACCTTAAGAACTTTGTGCTTATACATTGCACCAGATAGAATGACCAATAGCATAATAATGAGTGCGATATATCCGGTAAAGTTGCGACTCGGTCTACCGAGATCATTGACGATGAAAAAGATACTATGACCAAGGCCTATAGCAAATGATATCCAGCCGAGCGCAATGTGTGATTCTCTCAAATGAAGAATTGTTAAACCGCTTTTTACTTCTTTTACCTTTGCGATTTTCTTTTTACTCAGCCAAAAAATAACAGAACCTATTGCCAAGATTATTGAGATGAATCCCATCTTGTTCCAAAATCGTTCTTGCGTTCGGATAGACCAGTCGTTTATACCGTAACAGGATAACCAAATTGCATATAAGCAGAATAATGCACAACAAGAAGACCATAAGACTGTATCTGAGCAGAAAGTCTTCTTAGTCTGTAATATATTCAAAAATAATCCACCTCCAAATTTAATTTTAAGTTTATGCTATAAATTTTAGCAAGTGGTTAATTAATTGTGAAGTTTTTGAGAATAAATTGCTCATTTCAACCTCTTTCTACAAAATTAGAGAGAAAGAGGTTGAAATGAGCAAAGCTCCTTCCTAAACCGGAAGGAGCTGCTTGATTGGGTGGAACGCAAGATAGAAAGCTTTAATGCTGAGCTTCGTCTCTTTTTTCCGCTATGAAACTCTTAATACTTTCTTTGCGTCGATCATTTTTAGCTTCAATATCATGCTTCTCATCCGCTGTAATCTCATCTGCATGCTCGTCAAGGTAATCTTCAGCTTCATGCAAATTTGCTAGAGTATGATCGATATGTTCTTGCAGGTGCGCCTCATTATCCGCCCGATTATCTGGTTTAGCCAATTTAATCCCTCCTATCCATCATGATTCTCTTTATGATGACCTAAATTGTAAGGAACTATGCACGCCATCGGCAATACTAAATTGAGGAATATCTGGGGAAATAATTGAGGTTTTAAAATATGTAGTATCAAGAGTATGGCTCGAAAGAGCAAGGTGCTTCGCGTATCGACGCGGAGCACCTTGCTCTTTATTTGGGGAATTTTCTTAGTGCAGGGGGGGCACCTTCAACATATAATACAAAAACAAAGATTATTTTGTAACATGTGAGGGGGTAGCAACGTGAAGGATATCTTTAGTATTTTTACTGAACGGAGAATTCAGGAAGCGATTGCTAGGGGGGATTTCAAGAACCTTCCTGGTGCAGGAAAACCTTTAAAAATTGAGGGTCTGTACTTTTTACCTCGAAAGCTTAGAGCAGCATACATTGTTCTGAAAAATTCAGGCTATATCGATCAAACCACTAAAGGTTACGATCATTTGCCACCGTCTACAACTGGCGCTTCACACTTATCTGATGGAAATCCTTCTATTTCTAGACAAGATCTTTCTGAAAAGGTCTATAATCATAACGTCATGATGGATTGCAGACATAGGAGATAGAAAGTATCTGGTGTGCATGAGCTCTGGCAAGTGAATTAGTGATGTCAATCATGCTATGGCAAATACTTCCTTTACAA
Source organism: Desulfosporosinus sp. Sb-LF (assembly GCF_004766055.1). Lineage (NCBI taxonomy): Bacteria > Bacillati > Bacillota > Clostridia > Eubacteriales > Desulfitobacteriaceae > Desulfosporosinus > Desulfosporosinus sp. Sb-LF. The sequence continues at coordinate 75,788 of NZ_SPQR01000010.1, forward strand.
AAGAAAGATACTCTGGTGCATTTTTAATATCAGGTTCACCATTGGATTGAGCTAACCCATGTCGTATGGCACGTTTGATAATTGTGTCAAAAACCTTGATATCTGGGGTTTCAGCAAAACGTTTCCGTAGTTCTTGGAGCATCACATGATGAAGGTTAGTATGGTCTTGGACCATCGTAGGTAATAGCCCTAAAATATTTACCTTTGCACCTTGTTCCTGAATACTCTTGATTAAAAAAAGTGTGTCGTAGATGCCATCAATAGATAGACCCTCCGGAAGGACAGGGATGATAATATCTGTGGAGGCTAAAAGGGAATTCATAGTTGGTATGTCATTGCTCGGAGAAGTATCAATTAGTATGTAATCGTATTGAGTTTTTATCTGACCGATTGCATTTTTCAAAAGGTATTTGGGGGCGGGAAATTGCTTGCTATTAAGATGTGCCATTACTTTTGGGCTAAGATCAGAAAGAGAATTGTTTGACAAGTACAGATCCACTCCAAACGCATTCTGCTTGATGTCTTTCATTTTTGCTTCGCCAATTAAAACATCAAAAATTGTTTTCTTTAAGTCAATCTTCTTGATTCCAAACGAAAATGCAATGTGACCTTGAGCATCCATGTCGATGATAGCCGTCTTATATCCGAGACTAACTAACCCTACTGCCATGTTTGTGACGGTTGCCGTCTTGCCAACCCCACCTTTCTGCGAGGCAACAGAAATGATACGTGCAGTTTTAACAGTATTAGGAGTATTAGCGATATTAGTAGTTTTAGTATGTTTAGCCATGTGACAACAACCCCTTCTTAAACTATTTATGGTTTATTTTACCATATTATACAAAGGGAGTATATACTTTGATTAAGTAACGTAGAGTAAAGTAAAGCCAAATTAACCTAATGCAAGGCCTAGGCTCCCTTAAATAAAGGCAAGTGTAAACGAGGACTCAGATTTATCGAGCGACAATTGTCTCGCAGAAAATCCTTAGTTCCTATAACAAACTCTTAAATGAAGCGGATGCTTTGGCTCTCGAGGATAAAGATATTTTTTATGAGTTTATGAGCATCTGGAAGTTGCTTGAAGAAGTTAAAGAAGAGTCGACTAAGAAAACAATGTCCAATCAACAGCTGCTAAGCGAACGCCCAGCGGCTGTTGATTGGACATTGTTTTCTTACTTAGTTTATCTCTCATGAATCCCAGTTTTAAAGTTAGAAAAATCGCTCAACATTCTTTGCTGACCTTAAATGTGAGGGGAATCTCAAAACCGACGCGATTGCAAAGTCAATAAAAATATACTATTATTAAATAACATTATGAAAAGACATTTATGAAAGTCGGTGATTAGATAAATTGGCAATTAATAGAGTAAATAGCATGGAAGTGAAAAAGATCAATCGAAATGCTATATATAAATTTTTGTATAAGCATGACCCTATTTCTATACAAGAAATCGCTCATACGTTAAATATGAGTTTACCCACCGTTACACAAAATCTTAAAGAATTGCAAGAAAGAGATTTGATTATTGAGACAGGGTTATTTGAATCTACAGGAGGCAGAAAAGCAAAAGCAATTACATACAACAATCTTAAATATGCTGTTGGATTAGATATTACAAGAAATCATGTAGGAATTGTATTAATTGATTTAAGCGGAAAAGTGATTAAAAACATACGAAATCAGTATCCATTTGTTAACTCCAAAGAGTATTTTGAAGGGGTTGGTAATTTAGTAAGGCACTTTATAGAGGATTGCACAATAGAAAGTTGCAGAATTTTAGGTGTGGGTATTGCCTTGCCTGCAATATTATCAGCTGATAAACAAATGGTAAATTACGCTACAGTTATCGATTTCAAAGGGGGAAGCGTAAAAGATTTTTCTGAATTTATTCCATATCCATGCATTTTAAGTAACGATGCTAATGCGGCTGGATTTGCAGAATTATGGAACGAAGAAGATATCCAAAATGTCGTATATCTTTCTCTTAATAATAGTGTGGGTGGATCTATTATCATCAGTAAAAATATTTATTCAGGGCAAAATCAACGTAGTGGTGAGTTTGGACATATGACAATTGTTCAAAACGGTCGTACTTGTTACTGCGGACAAAAAGGTTGTGTAGATGTATACTGTTCAGCAAAAGTTTTATCAGATAGCACAAACGGGAATATTTCTGAGTTCTTTAGACTTTTACGATTAAATAATGAGCCTCAAAAAGCTCTGTGGGAAGAATATCTTACGCATTTAGTGGTAATTATTAACAACTTAAGAATGCTCTATGATTGCAATGTTATTCTAGGTGGATATGCTGGAGCATATATGGACGAACACATAGAACATTTAAGAGAATTAGTATGTAGAAGAAATTCTTTTGAGGTTGACGGAAGTTATCTACATGTCTGTAAATATAAATTGGAGGCTACTGCCGTTGGAGCAGCCTTACAACATGTTGAAAGCTTTATTAATAATGTTTAGTTTATTGTCGGGGTTGTACCAAACCGTTATGAAGTGCTTCCTTTAGTACGAATTCTAAACTATGATATCATCTTTACTGGATATTTTAGTAGTTCAGGCAAGATGATATTTTCATGTCTAAAAAACTACAGACAGCTTTATCTATCGAAATATGCGTTTAAGCTGGGCCTTAGGGCTATTTTAGGCACCACATATTCTAGCTCACTCCAAAATTTGAATACTGCTAACATTGAAGCTACGCGAATAAATAAGGTTGTTCCATAAGTGGAATACTTAGCAATAAAGGAGTATTTTAACTAATATTTTGTCAACAATTGGAAAAATAATTGGATTATTAAGTAAATTCCAAATATTATATTATAGTTGTTGACTTAAGTCAAAAAAGCGTTATAATCTTATTAAAACCAATTTACAAAAGTGTTATATAAATCATAACAAATAAGTAAAGTTTGTTTTTAAAGGGTTTCTGTTAGGAGAAATATGGATGTAAGAGATTCTATTCTGATTTCGGGATCAGCATGAGAAAAATATTAAACAAATAATCTCATGGGGGAAGAAAAATGGAAGAAACTATTAAGTTAAGAGTATCGCAGATTGAGAAATTATTTCCAGGGGTAAAAGCTCTTGATAAAATTGATTTTACTGTCAAAAAAGGTTCCGTCCATGTTTTGTGTGGAGAAAATGGGGCAGGAAAATCAACATTAATGAAAATCATTAATGGTATTTATCAACCAGATAGTGGACAGATTTACATTGACGAAAAACCAGTGAAAATAAATAATCCTATCCAAGCGAGAACCTTAGGTATCTCAATGATCTTTCAAGAGATGAGTTACGTTCCAGAGATGACGGTAGAAGAGAATCTATTTCTTGGGAATCTTCCTGTAAATAGATTTGGTAATGTTAATTGGAAGGAGGTAAGACAACGCACTAAAGAGCTATTAAAGGCAGAAAATTTACCTTATTCTCCTACGACACCACTCAAGGATCTAACGATATCAGATATTCAAATGTTGGAAATTATTAAAGCTATTTCTTATAAATCCGATATCATCATAATGGATGAGCCGACCTCAGCGATCACACTTAAGGAAGTAGACAAACTATTCCTTAAGATAAGAGAACTAAAAGCTAGAGGAGTAAGTATCATCTATATATCTCATAAGTTGGATGAAGTTTTCCAGATAGCTGATGAGATAACGGTGTTAAGAGATGGAACAGTTGTAGAAAGCCACCCTAAAGAAGAACTGGACATCGAAACGGTTATCGCCCTGATGGTGGGACGTAAACTTACCACGACATATCCAAAGGAACAAGTAGATATCGGGGAAGATATGCTTCAGGTCGAAAACATGAACTGCACAAATGTGTATCATAATATTAATTTTCATGTTAGAAAAGGTGAAATTTTGGGTTTTGCAGGGCTAATGGGTGCTGGACGAACTGAAGTTATGCGTTCGCTATTTGGCCTGGATGCGAAAACATCGGGTGTTGTAAAAATCAAGGGTAAGGAAGTTACTATTAGAAACGTACGGCAGAGTATTGATCATGGTATGGTGATGCTTTCTGAGGATAGGAGAAGATACGGTATTATTCCTATGCGATCTGTTAAGGAAAATACAACTCTATCCAACTTGAAAAGCGCTTTTTATGGTTTCAGGAACCATAAAAAAGTTGAGAAGAAAATTGTCTCCGATATTCTCAATAAAATGAGAATTAAAACACCAACCATTGATACACCTATTGCATCATTGAGTGGAGGTAATCAGCAAAAGGTAGTTCTTGCCAAATGGATGATAAGGAATCCAGATATCCTAATTTTGGATGAACCTACTCGAGGTATTGATGTAGGTGCTAAATTTGAAATCTATAAGCTCATGACTGATTTGGCCAAAGACGGTAAAGTAGTTATCATTGTTTCTTCTGAACTTCCTGAGGTAATTGGTATGTGTGACAGGATTTATGTCATGGCCAAAGGGACTATTACAGGAGAGATAAATCGAGAAGATTTTTCCCAAGAACTCATTATGAGGTATGCTACTGGAACTTTAACATCTGACGGGGTGAACTAAAATGAAAATAAGAAGCAATTTTTGGAGTACAGTAAAAAAGAAATATAGCATTTATATGATTTTGATTGCATTATTTATTGTTTGCTCGTTGGCAAATCCCAATTTCCTGTCGGTAAATAACTTAACCAACATTTCCAGGCAGTTGTCAGTAACCACTATTCTGGCACTGAGTGCGACCATGCTTATCATAAGTGGAATGCTGGACTTGTCATCAGGGTCTGTCCTTGCACTTGCAGGAGTATTTGCAGTATCTGCCTATAAAACGACAGGTTCTTTGTTAATAGCAGTAGTTGTTGGAATTCTGACTGGGGTTATATGTAATGTAATTAATGCCATTATGATTAGTACTTTTAAAGCACCTCCTTTTATTGCTACATTGGCAATGCTTACAGTAGCTCGTGGTGTGGCACTCCTATTTACGAAGGGACAAAATATTCTTCAGCTTGGAAATTTTGTAGAGTTAGGACAGGGATCAATCGGGATAATCCCCATTCCTATTATTTTTCTAATAGTCATTGCAATTCTGACGTGGTACTTATTAAATCATACCCGGTTCGGACGTTCTCTTTATGCTGTCGGAGGGAATGAAGAAGCGTCCATTGCTTCAGGGATTAACGTTCACAAGGTTAAATATACTGCCTTTATTATCAATGGTATTTTTGTAGGGCTTGCTGGTGTTCTATTTATGTCCCGTGTCAATGCAGGTCTTCCAAATGGGGCTATCAATTATGAGTTTACTGCTCTAACAGCAGCAATTATTGGTGGAACGAGCTTTTCTGGCGGTGTTGGTACTGTAGGAGGAACGCTTGCCGGTGCGTTCATTGTAGGATTTTTAGATAATATTATGAACCTAACCAATGTAGATTCCTATATGCAGCAAATAGTTCGTGGCACAATTATTGCGCTTGCTGTAATCTACGATATCCGCACCAGGAACCGTAGAGCAAACAGTATGTTAGGCAGAATAGAGGATAAGGGTGTTGTAGAAAATAAGTAAAAACATCAGATAAGGCTTCTAATTGGATAGCACTTAATATTGTTAAACGCGGTCATTTAACCAACAACCTAGTTATAAGCCTTGCTGTTAATAAATAAAAAATATAACTATAGAGGATGGGGTAAAGAATGAGAAAGAAACTGTTAAGTGTAGTATCTATGGCACTCGTAGTAGGTTTATTAGGTGGATGTGCATCAACTAAGCCAGCAACACCTGCTCAGACTGACACGGCTAGTGGCCAGAAAACCTACAAGGTTGCTTATATAGCACGAGCTCAATCAGATTCATTTGCGGCTTGGCTTGCAAATTCAGTAAAAGAAGAAGCCAAGAAATACCCAAATATGAAACTTGAGGTTTTCGATGGACAGGCAAATGATGACAAAGAAAACTCCATGATTGAGAATGCCATAACCAACAAATTTGATCTAGTAATTGTACAGCCAAATAGTGGCGAATCTCAAAGACCCTATGTAGAAAAGGTTGTTAAAGCTGGTATATTCGCCATCACAACGAACGCACGTATTTCTGGTATTGAAGGTGCATCTTCAGTAGATGCTCAACCATATGAGCAAGCAGCGGTTAATGCGCGTGCAGCTTTAAAACAAATTCCACAGAATGCAAAGGTAGTTGTCTTAAAAGGACCTTCTGGTAACTTCCATGCAGACGAAAGACGTAAGAGCTGGCAGAAAGAGTTCTTTGACAAACGCCCTGATGTTAAAATCGTTGGTGAGCAAATTGCTAATTGGAACAAAGATGAAGCTATGAAGTACATGGAAGACTGGGTACAGGCTAATGACAAAATTGATGCTGTCATTTCTATGAATGATAACATGGCCGCTGGAGCACTTGAAGTTGTTAAAGGCAACCCAAAATTTGCAAATATTCTTGCCTATGGTGTTGATGGAACTGCTGAAGCATTACTACTGATTAAAGATGGCAGAATGACTTCTACGTGTTTGCAAAATGCTAATGAACTCGCAGAGAAAATGCTAGATGCAAGTAATAAGCTATTAACCGGTAAAGAAAAAGTGATTAATACAGATATCGGTAACCCACTCGTTACCAAGGAAAATGTTGATCAATACATTGAAATCCTAAAAAAATCGGGATCAATTAAATAAGACATTTTGGCTCTCTAGAGTCCACAGGACATTCTCCCCTTAGGGATGAATGTCCTGTGGGCAAAACGCGCAGTGCAGGCACCCTTCCTTCGTACCTATTAAGCTCCGATTTTTCGTTAATAATATTGCTGTCTTGTTGGGTAGATGTCATGCCTATTCATTTTGTGAATATGTGCTAGTGGCCGATTTCCTCCCTAAAGTTTCTATAATATAGTTCACTTCTACTATAGCGTTCATCTCTACTTGCACCTTTTTTAACTTAATTTATCACTTAAGGAGGGGTACTCAATGAAAAATAGAGCAGCATACATGACTGGTCTCAACAAATTGGAAATAAGGGAAATTGAAGTCCCTGTACCGAAAGAAAAACAAGTCCTTGTAAAACTCGAGTATGTTGGAATTTGCGGTTCTGACGTACACTATTTGGAACATGGGAAAATAGGAGATTTTATTGTCGATGGAGATTTTATACTTGGTCATGAATGCGCAGGCACAATCGTAGCCATCGGATCAAAGGTAGAAAACCTCAAAGTTGGAGATAGGGTCGCCTTAGAACCGGGATGTACATGTGGTGAATGTGAATTTTGTAAGACTGGCAGATACAATCTTTGCCCAGATGTAGAATTTTTAGCTACACCGCCCTATCATGGTTGCTTAATGAACTATATAGCATTTCCGGAAAATATGGCATTTAAGCTACCAGATACGATCACCACTAAAGAGGGCGCACTCGTTGAACCATTAGCAGTTGGTATGCATGCCGCAAAGCAAGGTAATGTTAAGTTGGGAGATTCAGTGGTGATCCTCGGCTCAGGAACTATTGGTCTAGTAACGCTTCTGGCGTGTAAAGCGTTTGGTGCAACTGATATTACAGTTGTTGACGTTATTCCAAAAAGGCTTGAATATGCTAAAAAACTGGGAGCTACGACTGTAATAAATGCTACTGAAGTGGATGTTTTAGCTGAAATTGATAAAATTACGGATAAAAAAGGCGTCGATATTGTAATAGAGACTGCAGGGTCTGTCCAAACAATTACTCAAACCCCATATCTTATAAAAAATGGTGGTTGTATAGTCCTTGTCGGCATGGCACCTCAGGATATTATCGAATATAACTTTGCAAAAATCTTGGCTAAGGAAGCAGAAATTAAATCGGTTTTTCGTTACAGAAATATCTATCCTCAAGCAATCAATGCGATTGCAAAGGGCATTATTGATATCTCTGGGATTATTACTCATGAGTTTGATTTTGATGACGTTGCCCAAGCATTTGACTTCGCCATTAACCATAAACAAGAGGTAGTTAAAGCAGTTATAAAAATCGATTAGACGATTACACCAAATTTTGGGGACTTCCATATCAGGAGGGATGCGCGCGATGCAATATTTACTTGGCGTTGATTTAGGAACTTCGGGTACAAAAACTGTGTTGTTTGATTTTGTTGGAAACGTAATTTGTTCAAAGACGATAGAATACCCATTATATCAGCCAGCTAATGGGTGGGCAGAGCAAGACCCTTCTGATTGGTGGAATGCCACATGCGATGGTATTAAATACGTTATTACTAAAAGCGGCATAGATGCCTCTGAAATTTCGGGTATAGGTCTTTCAGGACAGATGCATGGGCTTGTAATTCTCGATAGAAATGGCATCGTTTTAAGAAATTCGATCATTTGGTGCGATCAACGTACAGACAAAGAATGCCAGCAGATGAATAGTATAATCGGTGAAAAACGACTCATTGAAATTACAGCTAATCCTGCGCTTACAGGCTTTACCGCTTCCAAGATACTTTGGGTTCAGAACAATGAACCTGAAGTATATGAGAAATGTGCACATATTTTACTTCCTAAGGATTATATCCGATATATGCTTACGGGTGAATTTGCTACAGAAATGTCAGATGCCTCTGGTATGCAACTCATGGACATACCTAAACGTTGTTGGTCTGATGAAATATTATCCAAGTTTAATATCGACAAATCTATGCTGGGGAAGATCTATGAATCTCCAGACGTTACAGGTAAAATACACAGAAGGGCAGCTGAGTTGACGGGACTCCGTGAGGGCACAATCGTTGTGGGCGGTGCAGCCGACAACTCTGCAGCTGCTGTTGGTACAGGTGTTGTAAGGGCAGGTAATGCTTTTACTACTATAGGTACTTCCGGTGTCGTGTACGCAATTTCGGATGATGTTTCCATTGACATTAAGGGAAGAGTGCATACTCTATGTAGTGCTGTGCCAGGGAAATGGACGCTCATGAGCTGTACTTTGGGTGCTGGCTTATCGTTAAAATGGTTAAGAGATACTTGCTGCAATGAGGAAATGATCGAGGCTGAAAAGCTAGGAGTTGACCCCTATGTTGTTATGGGTCAGTTAGCCCAAAAAGTGATGCCCGGAGCAGGTGGACTTGTTTATCTACCTTACTTGATGGGTGAACGTTCTCCACATCCGGATCCATATTGTCGAGGGGTATTCTTCGGATTGTCCGCTTCGCATGATCGAGCTAACATGATTCGAGCAGTCATGGAGGGCGTAGCATTTTCCCAGCTGGAATGTGTCGATGTATTCAAGGAAATGCGGGTAAATGTCGACGATATGATCGCCTGTGGTGGTGGTGGAAGAAGTCCTGTTTGGAGACAGATGCTTGCGGATATGTACGGTTGCTCTGTTAGCACGATCAAAGCGGATGAAGGGCCTGCCCTCGGTGTAGCAATACTAGCGGGAGTTGGAGCAGGTATCTATGATTCTGTAGAAGCTGCTTGTGACAATTTAGTCAGTAAGAAAAGTATCCAAACCCCAAATCTGTCAACACGTAAGGTGTATGAAGACTATTACGAGCTTTATAAGAAATTGTACACTGATTTACAGCCGTCGTTTAAGTATTTATCTAAACTCCCAAAATAAAAGACAACAGCCGATCCTCTCAAACCACCAGTCGCCTTTTAGTGACTGGTGGTTTTATACTAAGCTCATTCCTGTCTAGAAGCAGGATCGCTTTTTTAAGGGTGATTAGGATGTGACTTACGTCGTCACTTCTACCGGTGCAGAGATACCTACTCTGCTATGGCCGCAGCTATTGGTGCGCTTAAGGGACCGCGACATGGAGGGCTTAACATTAAGGTTGTCCAGATGATACCGGATATTGAAAGACAAATTGAATCATTATCTATTATTCTATTACAAGAAAGAAACAAGGCTGGAAGCATGAGACTTCCGACCTTGTTTCTTCGTAAACTGTTCTACCCATTTTTGACGTAGGCTATTGATAGCCAGCTCTGCCCATTTGGAATTATACACACCTAATCGCGTAAAAGAATTGGGAAATCGTCACCTACTGCGGCGCGTACCCTTCTATGTAGAGGGGCTCTAATACCTGCGAGCTCCGAGATAACGGGAGGAGTAAAAGCTATCACTAAGACTTGATGTAGTAACCCCACTACTAGGGTTACTGGCATGAACAAAACGTCCTCCCCCCATATATATGCCCACATGAGATGCACCCGTAGTATACGTTGTAAAAAATACTAAATCGCCTGGCTGAAGATTATCTCTGCCGACCGCAACTCCCGAAGCGAATTGTGCATACGATGTACGAGGAAGTGATATCCCAGAACTTGCGTAGACATACTTGGTAAAAGATGAACAGTCAAAGCCACTTCGAGTTGTTCCGCCAAAAACATAGGGCGTCCCTTGCAAACTGAGGGCGCGATCGACGATGGTTGAAGAACCATTGCCTCCCCGAGAAACAGCCAAAGCTACTTTGACAGGCCGACTACTAGAACTTTTAGCAACGACTTGATTGACAGGAACTTGAATAATCTTTTCATCTAATACTTGCTTGGTAACGTCAATACCATTCCTTTGCTCATAAGAATAGGTAACTAATTTTGAGCCATTACTGCCTTGTTCAAGGACTTTTGTTTGACCGGTTCCTAAACTGTTATCAGCTTTTGTTTCGACGTCATAGGGAATTGTTTCTTGACCTGAATAGGTTCCCTGACTCACGACAGTAAGATAAGGTGTAGAGTCAACAAGCTTAATCAGTTGACCTGGCTTCAACTTTGTATCTTTAGTTGCTCCCGGATTACCGGCTAATACTTCGTCTGTCATCATATTGTTTTTGCGAGCGATAAGCCACCAAGAATCACTGGAAAGGACCGTGTAATCCCTTGTCCTTACTTTACCGTCAAGCAACACTTTAAACGCTTGATCAAGTTGTTTCATTTGATCTGGTTGAACTTCTGCCTCTTCGACACTAACTTTTTCAGCAAAATTTACGGAAGTCACCTTGTTTTCATCACTGGGTTTAACAAAATAGGCTTCATAGTCTTTTAGAACTTTATCGGAATCTTCTTTGCTGGGTAATACTGCGATAGTAGAACCGTCTGCCTCTAACTTGTAACCATCAAGATAAACCTTTAATTTATTGTCCAACGTCTTTTCGCTCAAAGTAGATTCAAGATAGACCGCGGGATGAACTCTGACAGTTTCATAACTGATTTGGTCATGCGTTTTGGCAATCAGCCCGAATGGCTCGCCACTTTGTTTGAGAAACGTGTCAATGAGATTTTTACCAGTATTAACATTACGGACTAAGCCGATCTGTTGACCGTTAATCATGACAGCAGCTGCAGACGTCGTGGTCGAAAGAAAATAGGTGAGCCCGCCAGTTAACATAATTGTAATAGATAAACTACCGATGACTAGCGGTGATTTCCAAGATATTTTTCGTCGAGTGTCGTGGAGAACTTGTTGGATAAGCTTTTTGTTTTGAGTCCAATTGAAATTCAAATAATTTTCACCCTTCTTAGCTTACGAGGTTAGTTGACGGATTCGGGCATCAAGGTGTTAGCCCGACGCGTATGGTATGCGCGTTTCACCCCATAAAAGTATCCCCCGCTCTAGGTGTGAAACTAGATTCAGCTTTTATATCTTTACTTTGAAAGCATAGCAATTAATATTCGACAAGATATGCATATGTCCTCTAAATCTATTTATGTAATATATGGCATTGTATCTTATAGGCCGCCCAGATGCGTACACAGGTGAGGATAATGTGCAATTATCTTCCTAGATATAACTATCGATTTAAACGAGCGTTGCAAGGTATATGATACGTGAGGGGATATAGTGGGACCAGGATATAGATGTCATTATAGCCAATAATCAACTAATGCATTAACAGATGTATCTTGCTAAAATAGCAATATGCCGCAAGGAAATGCGTTAAATATACTTCCTGCGATGTACGAAGACTTATGTTTGGTTTTGATCCTATATAGATGACCGGGAGTTTAATAATCTTTCCTAGTAGGTCAAGCCCTTTTTAGGAAAAGGGAAGACTGAACTGTAAAGTGAAGACGCCCACCTGCGAGAGCAGGGTCAGAAACCAAATTAGTCCAACGGCATTGTGGGGTTAAATACTATTTTTGGGGTCACCGGTTCAATCCCGGTTAATGGCTCCAGCAAATCAAGGACTGGCGAAATTGACAGAAGCGGAAGTTTAAGGGTGTGTAGTTAACACCGATCTTATTTAAGAGACGATTTATTAGAATCGTCTCTTTTTGCTATATTTACATCGCGAACTAATACTGTACATGGCATGGAACAATGTATTCGGATGGATTGACCAGTTTAGTCCAACTCGGAAAGTCACTGTGGCGAATATGTACATCAAAGATATTGTAGATGAAGTACTCAAAAGTGTCAGTGTAGAAATTCCTCCATATTATATAGCCAAATCTATAAAGGGGTGATAAGAATGCCACGCGTTCCTGCCGCATGCCCTACCAATTATGCCGGACACTATACTGTCAATCCTGGGGATACAATGTTTATCATATCGAGTATTTTTAGGATCAATTTATCGGAACTCGTCAGAGCAAATCCTCATATTACTGACCCTAACGTTATTTTTTCGGGTGATATATTATGTGTTCCAGGTCAAATTCCCTTTCCTTGCTGTGTCACACTGGATCTTGTTCAACCCGCCGAATTAGGTGTAGCGGGAGTAGCTCTTGTTTATACTAGTTTCGTAGGAACACAAGCAATCAGTGTTATGGCGGTGATGGATGCTCTACCTGTTGGGTTTGATATATTGATTGCAGAAGTAAACCTTCCTAATCAGGTTACTTCACGCCAACAACTATACCCATCACCTCAAACTCCGCCTACTTTTTCAGGAACTACCTTTTTTCCGACTGCCGCATCATTGACACCGGATACAATAATAAGGGTTTTTCCAGCCAATAGTGCTACGGGGAACCAGGGATCCATAAAATTGCAGGGAAGTTTAAATCGTTGTCATAGATAAACATACTTTTGACCCTATAGGTATTTCATTTATGACCTAACGCAGCTTGCAACTAAAACTCCGCTTAATTGACAACGCAAGGAACCCTCCTATTTCCATCAGAAATAGGAGAGCCGCCATCTAGAATCATTTTTCAATTAGACCTTTACAAGGGATGCCAGCCACCTGTTCCGAATAAACAAACATCAAGCATAAATATGTCCTCAATAACCAATGATTAAAGGCTTTTAGCGTTAATTGAGCATGCTATTGATAGCCTGCTCTGCCCATTTGGAATTTTGAAGGATCGCCCTTCCTACACCAATGAGGTCTGTTTTCTTTTCAGCTAGCAATTGTTCGGCTGCTTGTACTTCGGTAATTCCACCCGTGAGAATTACCGGAATGGAGACTATCTTTTTGATGGCTTCGCTGAGCGGTGCAAAATAGCCTTGTCCGCTAAGGTCAGGTACCATATATCCTGAGAAACCGCCGGAAATATCAAGAATATTTACACCGGCCTTTTCAAATTCTTTGGCGGCGACTTGACTATCCTCGATAATAATTCCGCCCTCTCTAAAATCAGACGCACCTAATCGTAAAAGAATTGGGAAATCGTCACCTACTGCGGCGCGTACCGCTTCTATGACTTGCAGGTGGAGACGAATACGATTATGTACATTTCCACCATATTCATCGGTACGTTTGTTGGTTAGCGGGGAGAAAAATTGATTGAGAAGGTAACCATGGGCGGAATGGATTTCTACGCCATCGAAGCCAGCCTCCTTAGTACGTCGAGCTGCATTTTGAAAGGCACTGATGATATTCGCAATTCCCTCGCGGGTAAGCTCATTTGGCATACCCCCTCTACGTGGGTGTGAAACTGCTGAAGGAGCTACTGGGGTAGTTCCGGTAATTTCTTGAGTAGTATTGCTTCCAGCATGATTTATTTGCATCATAGTCTTAGAGCCATTACGGTGAATGACCTCCGCTAATTTCTTTAGGCCTTCAACCATGCTGTCGTCTGAAACGGAAAGCTGTAGGTCACTTGCTTTCCCATCTAACTTGATAAAACTGTGTTCAATGATTATAAGCGAAAGGTAGCCGCCTTCGGATTTTTCTGCATAGTAGTCTAGAATTGACTGGTTTACTTTCCCATTGGGATCTGCTTTCGCGGTAGCCATGGGTGGCATTACTAAACGGTTAATTAGAGTTAACGGGCCTGCTTGTAATGGTTTAAGTAAATGGGACATAAATTCAACCTCCCTAGTTGTATATAACCATATGTTATAGCTGGGGAATTGTTTTGGCAAGTAAATCGAATCTGATTTAATACTACAGAAAGACTAATTGGGGAGTATAGAGAGACAGGATATAGCTGTCATTATAACCAATAATCAACTAATGCATTAAAAAATTTATCTTGCTACAATAGCAATACGCCGCAAGGAAATAACATTATATATCCTTCCTGCGATGTACGAAGATTTTTATTTGGTTTTGATCCTATATAGATGACCGGGAGTTTAATAATCTTTCCTAGTAGGTCAAGCCCTTTTTAGGAAAGGGAAGACTGAACTGTAAAGTGAAGACGCCCACCTGCGAGAGCAGGGTCAGAAACCAAATAGTCCAACGGCATTGTGGGGTCAAGAAAACATAGGAGCAGGTACATTTTCGTGAGAAAGAATGTACCTGCTCCTATGTTTTCCTTTTTTGTTTGCCTATGCCTGTGGTAGGCGAGATTGAGTCGATTTTCTTGGTGACTTTTGATTAATTGAACCCCCAGAACACCGGCTAAGAGGCCAACGATGTAACTGATATCAGTTCCTCCTAAGTAATGTGGGCCATGTAACCTGTATAAAGAGTGGAGGACATAAGGGAACAGAGAGCAGGAGCAGAAAGTTTTTATAGGTATCTTCAAAAGTTCTCGCCCTTAGTTTAATAATGAGTTTATCTTTAATATCTTTTCAGTCAATTCATCAAGGGTTTCGGCTAGGATCAGAATTAGAATCTCCAAGTTTATTCTATCAGGAATGGAGATAACATCCGGGAGTATATCAGTTTCCATAAACATTCCTTCCAGATCCCGAATAAAATCACCTTCATTTTGCCTGTAGTCTAAGGCAGTAGGCATTTTGGATACCGTTAAACCCGCCTTACTAGAAGCCTGAAGAATAGCAGGGGTGTTTCTCAGATTAATAAGGCAACGTGTCTGAGGGGAATATTTGCGAAGACTTAACAATGTTTCACCCATGTTCACGGAACCTCCGAGTTCAGGTAGACCCAGTGTAACGGTGGTGTTTTTATAACGGAGAATTCTGCCTGGAATACCGGCTATTTCATCAAGTGATTTGCTCATTGGAGATGCATAGGCAATGTTTGCCCCAATTTCCGGTAGCATTCTATAGATGTTCTCTTGACAGAGTATGCTTACACATGCTTGGAGCTCTGTACATAGCTTTATTGAAGTTCCATTTGTTTCTTGAATTGAAGGGCTCTCTGGTGAGAGCAGTGGGCTAAAAAACACATCCCAGAATTTATCAATCGGAGGCGGAATGAGTTCATATTTTTCACCGTTATCCATATAGTAACAACCTTTGTCTGGGGACGTGACTTTACCCACTATAGCAGAGTCTATCCCTTGTTCGGCAAAAGCGGCCATCAATTCGGCAGTTTTTTTAGTAGAACAGGTTAAGACCAATGTTCCTTCACTGATGATTTCTAATGGATCAAGCTTAAAATAATTACACAGAGCAGCGATGTCTTCAGGAACAAATATCTTATTCTTATCAATTAGCATTCCTTTACCTGAAGCCTGGGCTACCTCCCATAAACCTCTCATAACGCCACCTTCTGTAGCGTCATGCATGGCGTGAACCCCACCAACAGTCGACGCTATGTGGGCATCCTTTACAACAGATACATCTTTCATTCTTTCCGCAGCTTTGTTGACTAGAGAAGGGGCTAAGACGGTGGACAGAAAATTTTTATGTTCATAACCAAGTAAAGCTCCTGCCTCGATCGCAGCACCTTTGGTGATTAGAACGTCATCACCTACTTGAGCCCCCTTAGGCGAGATATACTCATCAGCGAGCCCCCAAACCGTAATTCCTCCGATAGTAGGTACGACTACTGCCCCGTAATATCCTGTATGTCCACCAACGATGGAAATTCCTAATTCGCTGGCATATTTACTGATACTCTTAATCAGTTCTCCTGTATAATTGTCTTCTGTACCGGGAGGTAGAAGTAGGGAATAAGTCATAAATTGGGGTTTAATTCCCATTACCGCAACATCACTTGCTCCAATATGCACAGTGACGTATGCGAAATCATCAGCTGACATGGTCATACTAGGGAAGATGGGATCTTCGGCTATAGCCATATAACGATCGCCAATTTTGAGAATCGCCGCATCGACACCCATACTTGGCCCAATGATGACCTCGGGTTTTTGTTCTCCAGTAAAGGATAAGATATTTTTTTCAAAGAAATCATCATTTACTTTTCCGATCATTTGTTTTGCCTCCTCTTTAAAAAAATAAAACCGCAATCCTAAAATAGGTTGCGGTAAAAACATTTGTAATGATTCACATTACTGATTTTTCCATCCCTACGCCAGCATTATCCGGGTCAGGTTATAGGGTCAAAGACTTTATTGGGTCTTTATCTCAGCCGGCCTCATCCAGCTCCCCTGAAAAAACATAATTAATTTGTGGCGGTTAATCTATACACTTAATATACTTCTATATCTATGAGGATTCAATGCAAAAATTGGAATAAATTTTACTGGAAACGTTTCGAGAGGCAATACATAATGTGAAAGATTCTATAAGGGCTCAGCTTGGAAACATGAGTTACGGCTTCTAGCCTTGAGTCTATCCTTAGGTTAAGAAATTAATAACTAATTAACGAAGCCATTAGTATTCCCGTTGCTATACTTAAACAGAAAGAGAAAATACCGACCGCCACATTACCATTAGGTATTTCACGACGTACCTTAATAGTAGGGGTTAATAATTCAAAGAGCCAGTATACGATAATTAAGAAGACGGTTCCGGTCAGTGTCCAAACAGTCATATCTAGGAGGTCTACCGAGTGATAAATGGCTGATGCAAGGAGAATAGCAAGGCCCAGAATCTTACCTCCTAAATCAAATGCCACGGCTTTGGCAGCAGCGACCTTCTGCGGATTTTCCAGATCATCCCCGAAAGCCATAATCTGAAATTCTTTGTAGGGTGTTGTGTATGTAAAGAGCATCACAGCTAATAACATCAAAGGAATCGTGACCCCTAAATACTTAAGAAAGTTAATCAGATACATTTACCATCTTCCTCCTTAATAGTTTTTAGACATATAGGCAAGAAACACGAGAGATTGCCGGTGATTCGCTCCCCGATACGGGCACTTACAGCTGAAGCTTTGCCTCCGACCAAAAAAGAACCCCATAGCAGCCTTCCTTGATAAGGCCCACTCAAAGTATTACTTTCAACCACTTCCATATCAACCCTTTTCTGATAAATCATCGGTTGATCCCAATAGAAGTCATCCTTATCCTTTTCAACAAGTTGGCCGTCCGCTTCAAATAGACTAACAGCCCCACCCTCTCGGCCAAAGATGGGCTTGGTCACATATGGTTCCTTGTTTAGAAACCGGTTTTCCATATAGGTAGGAAGCATATAAGTCTCAATCCACTGATGTTCTTCAGTCGTATAAAACTCACCAGTTTCATGTAAATTCCAGATCAAGCTTTGAAGTGCCTTGGTTTGCGCTACAAATGCTGAGGGTGGATTGATAATTGCTAGTTTACCTCTAGCTACCAAATCAAGGACGTGTGCCCCCGTCGGGTATCGATCTCTCTCATCATTGTCTTCAGCGAGTTTCTCTAAGGCATGAAGACGATACCACACATCAATGGGTACGAGTTGCTCCTCGGCCAGAGCACACAACCGGTCTTCAGAAATCCTCAAGTCCTCGAGCGCTACAAACTGTGCCGACAGGCCGGAATGATTCAATAAATACTTCACGGTGTCCCGGTCCTCATCATGCCAGCCCAAGGCGCTAAAAACTATGGAGTTAGTAGCATAACCCTGTTTTTGATACGTTTCAATTATACTACCGAAAGCTTCTTGTATTTGCCCATTAACTCCTTCGTTCGGGTTTTCTACCCCGAAAAACCTGCAAGCTTTGGCGTTAACAAAGAAAGCTTCTACGACACTGGTCGGCGTATCTGCGTTAAATTCAATCATTTTAATCCCTTCGGCCGTCTGCACAAAATCAAAGCGACCGATCACCGTCACCATTTCGGGCTTAACGAGCACTCGAACGGCAAGCAATGCTTCCTCAGGAATTCCTAACTCTCGTAATAATGCATCATCTGCGCTCTGTACGGCAAGTACAGTTTTTGCATAAATACCGCCTAAGGCCTCGGTTGCAAAAGCAATCTCTTGACGGAATTGCTGAGTAATTGGATGAATTACTGCCAGTCCGTACTCCGTTCCATTCATCCAATCCCATGAAAAAACTGATCTAAGCGGACCGTAAAGCTGTTCTCTTAGTTTCTCATAGGGCAGCTCAGCTGGCACTCGATCCACCTCCGCCAATCCCGCCATGAGAACCACTCGTAATTCCTGTCCCTCCCGCCGCGGAACTACTCCCACCCGATGTGCTCGTTGAGCCACTACGCCCCCAGGGGGAAACTCCTGTAATGCCTGATTTACTTTTAGTGGTGCCTGAACCATCCACTTCATCCGAGTTAGAAGAACTTCCAGAAACTCCAGAGCCACCCGATGAAACACCAGGATTCCGTACAGTTCCAGAGCCAGATCCACGTCCACTAAAAAATCCAAATGGCCCTAAAGGACCGAAGGGACCGAAAAAACCGCTGAAGAATCCCTGACTGTGATTGTCTTGCAGAACGATCGGATTGCCATCTTTATCGTAAACAACTTTTTGTTCTGTAGGAGTACATCCCGAGGTGCCTAGTACCAAGGCTGTTGAAAGAAATAAACTTACCATTTTAGAACTCTTATTCACTTTTTTTCCCCTTTCTTGTAAATTAACTCGTCTTTTTTACATAGAGAACATAGGTCTGTCTATCCTCATCCACTTCTAAAGACGTTTGCTCCCACTCCACGCCTTCTAACGTCAAATAGTTGCACTGACCAATTATGGCGATATCTGTTAAATCACTCAACTCCATGTTTTGTATTATAGGATATTCGTTGGCATCCTCTCTGTATTCTCTGATTTCCATAACGATAAAACCCATTCCAACCGTCGAACGACGATTCATGGGAATCGGAATTTCATCGGTTGCCTTTTTCACATAGATGACATGGAGTGGCGGTTCAATTGCATTCGATGTTTTCTCATACACTACGCCATCTTTAATAAAATAGTCACATAGAAAACGGGTCACTATTTCATCTCTGGGGATAGAGTTATAATGATAAAGCGCTGGATAACCATTTTCGATGTCAAGTAGACGATACTCAAGTTTGGCCATTAACTTTTATTCTCCTTTCCTTTCGTACGAAACATGGTTAACAATCTGGAAGTGTATTTCCACTTTCGTACGAATCTTTCCTGCTATGTACCAAGAATATCTTGGTCAGCTCTAGTCTGACACGGAAGTGATCGTAGATGAGCCATATATACACGGCATCGCAGATGTCAGGGATCAATAGAAAGTGTGGTAGGAATAATGTTAATTAGAGTTTGGCTCTAAAGTAAAATAGCTCATTGAAACAGGGCATAGACAATAAAGTATATTAATCAATATACTTTATTGTCTTAGTCAGTAAATCCCTTCCCACTATAGTATTTGTAAATATTGTTCTCGCAGACTCAATATAGTCTTCTGGCCTTGTTAATGAGGGGCTATAGTGAGTAAGCCAGAGTTCTTTTGCTCTTCCTTGTTTTGCGAGTAATCCAGCTTCAGAAAACAGCATATGCTTTTTCTGCACAGCTTTGCACAAGTTGTCTTCATCACCATACATTCCTTCACAAATAAAAAGGTCTGAGTCTTTAATAAACTCAACTAAGTCTTCTGTCGGCCTTGTATCAGTACAATAACAAACTTTAATCCCTTTCCTTACTTCACCAAGAACCATTTCGGGGCTTAGAGTTTTGTTTTCAAGTGTAATTGTCAAACCTTTTTGAAGACTATTCCAGTAGTTTACAGGAATGTTTAATTTCTTAGCACGTTCAACATCAAATTTATTCCGCCTTCTAAGCTCAATACAATAGGATAAACAGGGAAGAGTATGATCAACAGGTATACTCTTAATTTGAATATTGCTGATGCATGTCTCGGCACTTTCGATGTCTGAAAGCTCGATTAATCTCAAATCATAGGGTAATACAGGTGAAATGACCGTTAAACCCTCAACAATTTTCTGTATTCCTGGAGGCCCCATCAACGTTAACGGTTCTTCCCTTCCTGAATTACCTATTGAAAGAAGTAGTCCGGGTAGTCCAGCTATATGATCCGCATGATAATGGGTAAAGAGAATGGCATCAATCGCTTTGAACCCCCATTCGGCCATTCTCAGCGGGATCTGAGTCCCTTCACCACAATCGATTAGAATCATTCTTCCATTAGACTTTAACAGAAGGGATGTCAGCCACCTACCTGGCAGTGGCATCATCCCCCCCGTTCCCAACAAGCAAACATCAAGCATAAATATCTCCTCAATAACCAATGTTTAAAGGCTTTTAGCGGTAATTGTACTAACCTCTCTGAAAGGGTAGACAGAGTGTCTACATAGTTCGGGCCGGTTTATTAATAGGTTTTAGATTGAATACAGGAGACACTTTTCCAATGGTATCGCCGAAATTATTTCTATTAGCAAGTTCTCTATACTTCCCCAGGGAATTGAGTTCTTCCTCATCTAGAACATTTAAATCTTCAAGGCACCTCATAACAACTGGCCACAAAGCTCTGCTGTAGTTCCCATCTTCAATTTTAATGGCTAACCCGATATCCCTACCTTTAACACCGATGCAATAAACTCCCTCTGCGCCGAGCTTACCTACAAGTTTTCCATGGGTATGTTTTAACAACTCTGTACAAAAACCATCGGTTCCTGCCAGCATTTCAGGGTGTTTATTCATTGCCCTAAATATTTGCTCACAGGCATGCTTATATCCTTCATCTAAATCGTGGGGATTTGCGAGTTTGGCAAATCCAAGTGCCATATTGTAAAGTGGCATGCCATAGACTGGCACTGAACATCCGTCAGTTCCTAGAGAGATATAGTTTTCATCAATTTCACAGATGCTTGCAACAGTTTTCAAGATGTCCTTTTGAAGACGATGGTTTTCGTGGGTATAGTCATGGATACTAAGACCTAAGTGAATGCAGGTGGCAAGCATGCCGGCGTGTTTTCCTGAGCAGTCTGAATTCGTTGGATTAAGTTTGAAATTCTGTGAAACGAGTTCAAGGGCATACGCCTGATCAATTGAAAGGGTAGTTCCACATAGAAGTGAATCAATAGATAGGCCGATCTTTTTCAAAATTCCTATAACTGTCTCCCGATGGAATTGTTCTCCATAATGTGATGCACACATAATAGAGAGCTCAGCATCACTGAAACCAAACCTTTTTGCTGCACCGCTTAAGATAACATTGATTGTTTGAAGTGGTTTTCCGGCGGATCGGATAAAGGTAACCTTATAAGGATCTCCTATATATGATAAAACTTTACCACTTTTGTCTACTACGACAGCATCTCCTCTATGACAGGATTCAACTAAGGGTCCCCGTGATACATTTATAAGTATTTCCGACAATTTTAATCACTCCATATCAAATAGACAATTATCTATTGTACTTTATACTATACTCCCCTAAAAAATAGAGCAATACATCCGTAATGGGGTCTGATCATTGCCCTGTAGAGTTGTGCCGTTTACAATAAGTAGGCCTTGCATGAGTTTATGGTTCAGTGGTGAGACTATTATGGAAAACATAGACCTCACTAAATACACCTCTGACGATTATTGTAGTATACTAACATGTATCTATAAATAGATACAGAGGGAGCGTGAACTCTTGCGTTTGGAGCGAAAAATGGTACCTGAAAATAAATTAAAGGTGGAACTTATGAGGAATTTAAAAATGACGATAACTTATGACGGGTTCAAATATAAAGGATGGCAAAAACAAAAAGATACTGATCTAACGATACAAGGTAAAATTGAAGCTGTCTTATCAAAGATGACGGGAGAGGCTATTCAGCTAGTGGGTTGTGGAAGAACTGATTCTGGAGTACACGCTGAAAATTACATTGCAAATTTTCATACTAAGTGTGCTTTTAGTATTAACACAATGTTAGATTATTTATATGAGTATTTACCAGAAGATATAGTGGTAAAAACCATAGAAAATGTAGCTGAGAGATTCCATGCTAGATATAATGTAAAATCCAAAACTTATGTCTACAAAATAAATAACAACAAGTCCAGAGATGTGTTTAATAGAAAGTACACATATCACCTTGCGGAGAAACTTAATTTAATCGAAATGAGAAATGCTTCAGAGGTCTTAATTGGCAGTCATGATTTCCAGAGTTTTACTAACTCCAGAAATAGTGATAAATCGATGGTCAGAACGATTAATTTTATCAATATAATTGAAAAGGATGGACTTTTAACAATCGAAGTTAATGGAGATGGATTCTTGTTGAATATGGTAAGAATCATTGTGGGTACACTTATTGAAGTAGGTAAAGGTAATCTTAGACCAAGTGATGTTGAAAAAATATTAAATGAAAAGAAGCGATGGGAAGCGGGTCCCTTAGCTCAAGCAAAAGGCTTATTCTTAAGAGATGTCCAATATTAATATAACGGTAAAGGCATTCAAGAAATTGGGTGTCTTTTGTTATAGAGAAAAAATTCTGAGTTTCCAGAATGTAGGATGCAAGAATAACGACAAAAGGAAGATGAAACATGCAAACATTTCTTGAATTCGAGACGCATTTAATGAGTGATAATAAACCTTCAAACTACTTTGCGGAATTAAGCAAGACAGGAATATTCGGAGTAAAATACCCTTACACATTACTGGGTGACCTAATGAGAGTTCCCCAATCTCCGCAACATCATCCAGAAGGTAATGTTTGGAATCACACAATGTTAGTTTTAGATAATGCAGGGAAAAGGAGACATCTTAGCCAAAATCCGAAGGTGCTCATGTGGTCTGCTTTGCTCCATGATTTGGGTAAAGCATCCGCAACGAAGTCTATAAAGGGGAAAATAACCTCCTATGACCATGATAAATTGGGAGAGAGGCTTTCTGTTAAATTTCTCAAGGAATTTACTAGTGATAATGAGTTTATTAATCAAGTATCGAAAATGGTAAGGTGGCATATGCAAATACTCTTTGTTACCAAGGGGTTACCTTTTGCGGATGTTGATAGGATGGCTTCTGAGGTTTCCATCGAAGAGGTAGCACTTCTTGGATTGTGTGATAGGTTGGGAAGAGGAAATATGACCCTCGATAAAAAGCAGGATGAAGAGAAAGCAATAAAAACCTTTTTAGAGAAATGTAACAAATATTTAGATCGTAAAACAAAGAAGGGTCCAGACCAGGGTGCAGTTCAAGAACGACTATAGAACCAAGATATAGATACAAGTCAGCGAGATGCAGAGAAAGTTGGGTTGAATTTTGCTTTTTTCGGCCATAATCCTATCATTGACCTTGCTTGTTTTTACCCTTGGAAAAAGCCCAGTGTTTAGAGTAGATAGAGCCGGTGCATCAATTATTGGTGCATCCCTGATTATCGCCACAGGAGTAATCAGTTTCGATCAGGCGGCTCGAACGATTGATTATCGGACAATCGTTCTTTTGTTTTCTATGATGATAATGACGTCCTACCTAAACGTTTCTGGGTTCTTCCAAATGGCTGGAAACCAGTTTCTGAACCGTTTACATACTAAAAAGCAATTGCTGATCATGGTGATTGTCACAACAGGGATTTTGTCCGCCTTTTTCATCAATGATATTGTCTGTTTACTTTTTACCCCAATTGTAATCATGATTTGTAGGCAAGTAAACTTAAATCCAGTTCCTTACTTGCTCGGTGTAGCTACCGCTTCAAATATTGGTAGCGCTGGCACATTGATCGGTAATCCGCAGAATATCCTGATTGGCAGCCTTTCCCGAATCCATTTTGCTTGGTACATGATGTTAGCCATGCCGCTAACACTGCTTGGGTTGGCACTTATTTACTTGACGATAGTAAGGGTGTATCGGATGGAACTGATCGGCCCACTCCCGGAGTCTCTTCCGTTGACCGGGGCTATTCACTGGTATTTAATAAAGAAGGGCTTAGCTGTAGTCGTTCTAGTTTTAGCTGGATTTTTAGCAGGATTCGATCCGGCGATTGTGGCAAGCTCAGGAGCTGCTTATTTGCTAATAACTCGACGGATTAAACCTAATAAAGTCTATTCAGGAATTGACTTCAATCTTTTAGTTATTTTTATCGGCTTATTCGTAATTATTGGTGGGGTAGAACATAGCGGCCTGCTAATGCTCCTGATTAATATGCCATGGATGAAAAATATCCAAAGCCTACCTGTGTTTTCAGCTTTGACCGTGGTACTTTCCAATGTGGTAAGCAATGTACCCGCTGTCATGTTGCTGAAATCCTTGATCCCCCCAGAAACAGGTGCTATTTGGTGGGCTGTAATGGCAATTTTTAGTACGCTTGCAGGAAATCTTACTCTGACTGGTTCAATTGCCAATTTGATTGTGGTAGAGCTTGCTAAAAAGCAAAACGTGGAGATCGGTTTTTCAACCTATCTAAAAATTGGGTTTCCCTTGACCGTAAGCATGGTGATGATTGCTCTTGTTTATTTTACAATGTTGATCGAAGTTTTCCATGTTTCTTGATGAAAGCAGTGATGTTGTGGGGTTGGCGTTTGGCGCTAACCCTTCTTATTTGTTAGGGTACAGATTTGAACAGTCCGAATGAGTGGTTCATTGAATACAGTAAGTAAAAGAGAATCTGCTCATTTAGTGGCAAGGAAAGATTCAGCCGAAAGTAAATAGAAAAAATCTAAAAAGGGTTGAAAAGAGATGAAGAAGATATGGCGGGTGCTTTACAATTGGTGGAAAGGCTTTAGGCGCTTGTTCCGGCGATTTCGTAAGATTCAGCCAATATTTAGTAGTTCTTTCATTCAATATTGGTATTGCCAGAATTGGGACTGTGATCGATGGATTGAAGAATATCGAATGTTACAAAAGATAGGCATTCACGAAATAATCCTTCAGAGTACCGTCGATACAAAATCATATTACGCAGTGTATCCGACAAAAATGGAAGGGTATTCAAGCAACAGTACTGATATGATTGAAACGGCCTTGTCTGCTGCTGATAGCATTGGCATGAATGTCCGAATTGGTTTGGGGTTTAACAATGACTGGTGGTCAATAGACACACATGAGCAAGAATGGTTAGACCATGAGGCAGAGGTTAATACAGTAATCGTAAGAGAAATTGCAACAATGTATGGTGGGCATCGAGCCTTTGCGGGTTGGTACATTCCCTATGAAATTCACCCTTTGATGGCTCTGAATAATGTCCAACAAGCCAATTTAAATTTATTACTCAAAAAAATAGCTGGAAGCATTCATTCAATTAGTATGAAAACGATTATGATCGCCCCGTTTTATAATGGTCGGTTGTCAGGGCCTGTGACCTTGACACTTTGGTCCAATTCAGTTCGTCATATTTTTAATGATACGGGGATTGATATCCTTGCTTTGCAAGATAGTATCGGAGCTGGCTTTAACACGTTAGGGGATTTGGACGAAATCTATTCCTACACACAAAAGGCTGCCAATGAAATTGGCCTGAATCTTTATGCAGTCACCGAAACGTTTGAGGAGACTTCGGGAGGAAATATACCAGCTCCGCATCGTCGAATTCTTAAGCAATTATCGAAGACCTCAGATTATGTTAGTGGGTTCGTAGCCTTTAGTATTAACCACTATCAGAATGGGAACGAGCCAACTCAGGTAAACGGGTATGAGCATTATTATCGATACTTTCTCAATCACCTAAAGTGAAGGATCCGCCGATTCCCGTCGCTTTCGCCCGAGATCCTTCCCACATATCTCCAAAGTTCATTTAACTGTTAAAAGTCTTGAACTAGCTCACCCTAATGAGGGTAGGCTAGTTCAATATTGTATCCATGACATCAAAATCATAGGAACATATAATCAGTTAACAAAGGTAGTTGCTATATCTACAATTGTGATAACCACAATATATAGCATAGGAATAAACAAACAATTATAAAGGAAGTGTCAAAAGATGAAAGTGAGATCGCCAATGCCATAAAACTCAGAACCCAACCGGTTGCCGTATTTCGAACAGATATAAAACCTGAGGGCGCTCTAGAATTTCAGGAGGGAAGGTGGGGCTGCGTAACCTCAATGTTAAATGCTGCAACAAAAGGTCGCAGCGTTGTATTTGACTCTAAAACCACTGGCTGTGGGGGAGGAGCAGTGGGCCTAGGCTTTAAATAGTTCGAATTGGATTTTATGGAGTATTTTTTGTCTACTGGCGGGGTAGGTGAAAGAAGGAGAATTTTATAAAAAGAATCCTGTGCTAGCCGCAAAGTTTTTAACCGGATTACTGTTCGTCACTCCAAAAACGTATATTGTCTTCAAACCTTTGGAAGAATTAGTTGAAGGAGAAACACCGGAGGTTATCATTTTCCTTGCCAATGCTGA
Source organism: Desulfosporosinus sp. Sb-LF (assembly GCF_004766055.1). Taxonomy (NCBI): domain Bacteria; kingdom Bacillati; phylum Bacillota; class Clostridia; order Eubacteriales; family Desulfitobacteriaceae; genus Desulfosporosinus; species Desulfosporosinus sp. Sb-LF. The sequence goes on from NZ_SPQR01000010.1 coordinate 102,494, forward strand.
TCAACTTTCCGCTCTGGTGTATCTTGCCAATTACGATAAACCGACCTAAGATAATGTTAAAGTCGATTTTGGCGCCGGCTGTCATCAGTCCGTACTTTATGCACTAGATCAAGTGGAGGCTGAGAATCCGAAGTGCTTTATAGGGCTAACTGATCCCTCGGCACGTAAATTCATTGACAAAGATATCCTTTCGTTTAGCATCCCCTTTAAACGGTTTTTAGAGTTAGAAGAGCAAGTAGAAGAAAGCTTTTTGACGACAAAAACCTGGTTGCAAATTGCAGAAAGAATTTAACCAAGCGGGAAAGGGGCTATAGCCCCTTTATTTTTTATCTGATATTTGTGCTTTAATAGTTTTACTGTTTACGAAATGAAAAAGGAGTAATCTATGAAAGATTTTAATATCGACAATTCTTTAGGTTTCATAGTCGCAAAAACCAACTATTTTATGAAATCCTATTTTACTAAGTTAATAAAAGGCAACAATTTAGATATAACAACAGAACAATGGGCAATCCTAAATGCTGTGTATCATAATCCAGGAGTATCACAAACTGACTTGGCCCGTTCATGCCTTAAAGAAAAACGAATGTAACCAGAATCTTGGACTTGTTAGTGAGAAAAGGATATGTAATTAGAAACATCGATCTAAATGACCGCAGGATATATAGCATAATGATGACAGAGTCAGGTGAAAGTGTCCTTGAACAGCTCATCAATATTTCGGATAATGCAAATAAAGCGTTCATATCTGATTTAAAAAAGGATGAATATCTTGAGCTTGCTCGCACATTAAAAATAATCTCGAGCTCGATTCACGGATGCAACCCTTCTAAGGGTCATTCAAAAGTGAAAATTTCAAAGAGATTGTATAGGGACTTGGAGGATATGACGGTCGAGATACAGGAAAACTAATAGTTAATTAACCATAAGAAATGAAGGGAGAAGTGGTTTTGAAGCCGGAATACGCGATAGAAATGAATCACCCACAACAAATCCCTGTCGTATCAGTTGTCGGGAAATCCGATGTGGGAAAAACTACGCTACTTGAGAAGCTTTTAAAGGAAGCTAAATGTAGGGGATGGCGAGTTGCTACGGTAAAACACGATGTTCATGAGTTTGATATGGACAAGCCAGGCAAAGATACTTGGCGACATGCTCAGGCGGGTGCAGATATGGTGGTGATCTCTTCACCCCGAAAAATTGCCATTTTGGAAAGCGTTGACGAAGACAAGCCTCTTGATGAAGTAATAAGTCGGATTCGTGGGGTAGATCTAATTTTCACAGAAGGGTATAAGCGCGCAAATAAGGCGAAAATTGAGGTCTTTCGTTCTGAAGCACATCAAGAGCTCCTTTGTGAGCCTGAGGAGTTGATGGCTATTGCAGCGGATATAACATTGGACAAGGGTGTTCCATGTTATGGTTTAGATGACGCCAAAGGGCTGTGTGATCTGATTGCAGAGAAGTTTAGCGTCAATGCCTCGGGATGTCATGAGTAGCTGATTGTATTCTCATTTTTTGTCGTATTATTGATTATTTGTAGTGGTTTATGTATAATTTGCATTGTTGTATAAGTGATTGGAGGGTGTTTAAATGGGAAAAGCTTTGATTATTGGCGCTGGCGGAGTTGCCAGTGTTGCTATTCATAAATGTTGCCAGAATCCAGATGTATTTGAAGAGATTTGTATCGCGAGCAGAACTGTCGAAAAATGTGAAGCTATCAAGAACAAATTGGTTGGGAGCGGCACAAAAATTCATACGGCTCAGCTTGATGCGGATAATACAGAAATGGTCATTGATTTGATAAAAAGCTTTAAGCCGGATATTGTCATTAACCTTGCGCTCCCTTATCAGGACTTAACCATTATGGATGCCTGCCTGGCTACCGGTGTTGATTATCTTGACACTGCGAATTATGAACCACCTGATGTAGCTAAGTTCGAATACAAATGGCAGTGGGCTTATCGGGAGAAATTTGCTCAAGCAGGTATCACTGCGCTGTTAGGAAGTGGTTTTGACCCTGGAGTTACAGGCGTCTTTTGTGCCTATGCCCAGAAACACTATTTTGATGAAATTCATTCTATTGATATTGTGGATGCCAACGCTGGCGATCATGGATATCCTTTTGCTACAAATTTTAACCCTGAAATAAATATTCGCGAAATTACGGCGAACGGAAGGTACTATGAAAACGGTTCGTGGGTCGAAACTGTTCCTCTTTCTTTGAAAAAGGTTTATGACCTCCCGGAGATAGGCCCAAAAAGCATTTATCTTATGTATCATGAAGAACTAGAATCTCTAGCCATTAATTTAAAGGGAATTAAGCGGATAAGATTTTGGATGACTTTCTCTGACAATTATCTTAATCACTTACATGTCCTCGAAAATGTTGGCATGACTTCGATTGAGCCCATAGATTTTGAGGGGCAACAGATCATTCCTTTGCAATTTTTAAAGGCTGTGCTTCCTGATCCAGCTTCCCTCGGGCCAAGAACGAAAGGGAAAACGAATATCGGTTGCATTATGCAAGGAATTAAAGACGGAAAGCCCAAGACCTATTATGTTTACAATGTTTGTGATCATCAAGAATGTTATGCAGAGGTTGGTTCACAGGCTATATCATATACAACTGGGGTTCCAGCCATGATTGGAGCAATGTTAATGCTCAAAGGTATTTGGAAAAAACCCGGTGTCTTCAATATTGAAGAATTTGATCCCGATCCGTTTATGGAGGCTTTAAATAAGTGTGGTCTACCGTGGCAGGAAAATTTCTCGCCAACTCTCCTTGATTGAGGTGTATAATGGACATTGATATCAGTGCCCTACCAACTCCTAGTTATATTGTCGATGAAAGACTCTTTTTAAGAAATCTTGAACTACTGCATTCCGTGCAACAACGTACGGGATGCAACATTCTTCTTGCTTTAAAAGGATTTTCCATGCATTCGTTATTTCCTTTAGTTGGCAACTATCTTAAAGGTGTCACAGCAAGCTCCTTGTTTGAGGCTAGGCTGGGTTATGAAGAGATGGGAAAAGAAGTTCATATTTATGCTCCAGCATATGTTGAGGGAGAATTTGATCAAATCCTCAGCAATTGTGATCATATTACCTTCAATTCATTTGATCAATGGAATCGGTTTAAGGACAAAGTAAAAAACGTTAAAACAAAAAAGATAAGTTGTGGCATTCGTATCAATCCGGAATATTCTGAGATAGAGACGCCGATTTATGATCCCTGCTATCAATATTCAAGACTCGGTGTAACGTTGTCTAATTTCCGGCCAGAAGAGCTTGATGGCATTGAAGGACTTCATTTTCACACCATGTGTGAGCAGAATTCGGATACCTTGGCACGGACGATTCAAGTGGTGGATCAAAAGTTTGGTGAATATATTAAAACAATGAAATGGCTCAATTTAGGTGGTGGACATCATATCACTAGACCTGATTATGACATTGAAACCTTGGTCCGTTCAATAACGTTTCTTCAGGACAAATACGGAGTAGATATATACCTGGAACCGGGTGAGGCTGTGGCTTTGAACACTGGATTTTTAGTTGCCGAGGTTCTTGACATAGTGGATAATGGCATGGAAATTGCTATTTTGAACACTTCGGCAGCATGTCACATGCCGGATGTGCTCGAAATGCCTTATAGACCTAATATTATCGATGCCGGAAAGCCTAATGAATATGCCAATACCTACAGACTGGGTGGTCTTACTTGTCTTGCTGGAGACATCATTGGAGATTATTCTTTCAAACAGCCTTTAAAACCGGGTGATAGGCTTGTATTTTGTGACATGGCCCACTATACTATGGTAAAGAATAATATGTTTAATGGTGTGAATCTACCTTCCATCGCACTTTTCAATGAAGCAGAAGGCATTAAAGTCATCAGACAATTCGGTTATGAAGATTTTAAAACCCGTTTATCCTGAGAAATTAGTTGCTATGATAAATATACACCTGCTGGTGAGGTTTTTTATGAATGATTTAGCGGATTATAAAAGAGCCAATAATAAGAAGAAGTATGTTGAGGATTTTCCAGAAGGGATTTTAGATGTAATTGAGACGGATTATCCTAGTGAATATTTTTTGTTATTAGAGGATCGAACCCAGATAACCACCTTGTTTACAAAGGAAGAATGGATCGACATCTTGACAAAGTCGAGAAATTCCTACAGATGTCATATTCAACGAATGAATTTAACGAGAAAATATTCGGCTCAAGGAAATTGACCTATTTCATAATTTTCGGTGTCTGCAATCATTCGTGTTCTTAGGGTTTAGGCTGTGCTCATGCACAGTCTGAACCTTTTTTTGCGTTATGAGTTGTCATTGGGATTACGAAAGAATACGTCCAGAGGATCATGTTGCGAAGAAACTTGAAACAAATAGAGACATTCAACTCTAAACTCTGAAAATGAAATGACAACAGATTAATTTAAGAATTTCCTAAGATTTTGGCTTGCTTTTATTAAGAACTAAGCCCTTATAATGACTCAAGTTGTTGGTAAACAGTTGTCGAGAGGGAGGACTGGATTTGAAGCACTTAAGGATTCTTGTATTCTCCGCAGCGTTTGGAAACGGACATTTGCGAGCGGCTGAAGCGGTTATTGAAGGGATACGTATCAAGGAACCTTTAGCAATAGTGACTCATTTGGATTTCGGTGATTTTCTGAGTAAGCGGTAACCCTAGTTTATATACCGCAATCTTAATTATTTTAGCAACTCAATTTGTGAAGCAGCATGTGATTTTAGATCTCTTATCTGCAATAGTTTTAGGTGGACTGATTTTTGATCGGATTTTTTACGTGAACATGGAGGGAATGCGCTCATGGCTAAAGGACACCTGCCGGTGCTATATTGGCATTCATTACGTTTATCGCCTTGTTTTATGTCCTAGCACGAAGAAAAATGCGTTACATCGATGAATTGGCTGGAGGAGTCTTGGAAATATCTAAGGGCAATCTAGACTTTCGAGTACCCCAGAAAAGCCAGGATGAGCTTGGGTCGTTAGCGGGTAACATAAATCATATGGCTGCTGAGCTTAAACTTAAAATCGAGGAAGAACGGCGAGCTGAGCGAACTAAAAATGAACTTATTACAAATTTCTCTCATGATTTAAGGACTCCCTTGACCTCGATCTTGGGTTATCTAACTTTGATTAAAGATCGGAAATTTGAAACTGACGAGCAATTTAGCGATTGCGTTAATATTGTTTACAATAAATCAGAGAAACTAGGGGGGGTAATCGAAGATTTGTTCGAGTATACCAAGCTCGCCAACAAGGGAGTTAAGTTGATATTGAAACGGTTTCCTTAAATAAGTTATTAGAGCAGTTACTTGAAGAGCATACACCTAGCTTCGAGGAAAACAATTTGGTCATAATCAAGGAGATTCCGCAGGAGAAGGTCTTTGTGAATATCGATGTTAATCAGACAGTTCGTGTTTTTGAGAACCTACTGCTTAATGCCGTAAAGTATAGTTATAAACCTGGCGAAATTGTTGTAAAAATTTCAAAGGAAGTTAATGGTGTCTTCGTGATTATAAAGAATGCCGGAGAACACATTCCCCAAGCTGAACTTGCGCGTTTATTTGATAGGTTTTACCGGGTTGAACAATCGCGGACTGCAGACAAAGGAGGCGGTTTGAGATTGGCAATCGCCAAAGGGATCGTAGAGTTGCAAGGTGGTCAGATATGGGGTGAATGTAGTGGGGAAGTTATCCGCTTCATCGTTAAGTTGACGTGAATGAGTTACTGAACGTTGGGCACCGTTTTAAAGTGAAGTTACTTTTAAACAGGTTTATAAAAGATTGTGTGCATAGAAAAATACTGCGAATCAAAAGCTATAGACAAACAGGTAACTGTTTTAAGTTTAGTGGAGGTGTTTTTAGCTGTGCGAGAATGGAAAGATTTATCTAACGATGAGAAAGAGATCATTACAACGATGAAGATGCAGGGTATTACCCCTGAAGAACTACTCCAAAGGATGCGTAACTCTGGGAGAATGAGTGAACAGGGCATTGAAGGCTTAAGAAAGGCCCTTGAAGATGTCAAGCCGTTTCTTGTTCATTAGGAATCAATAGTAGCGGTGCAACAACATGAATTTTTCTCTCATCGAAACCGGTGAGAGTTTTTTATTTGTGACTTCGTCCACTATCCTTAGTACCTAAAGTACCTTAGTGTGGTATGAAGCAATGCATAAAAAACTGTTGACAACACATGATAAAGGGAGTATTCTAACTGAGCGCCACAAAGACGCAAACCGATTGAAAAAGGTAAGGGGTAAAACCTTTGAACTAATCAATCAGAACAAACAAATTAGTGATTGACAACGTGAGTTGAAAATGCTAAGATGTGATTCCGGCCCAGACGGGTGCTGGAAACAAAGTTTAAACCATGGTCTTTGAAAACTAAACAACAAGGACAGCCAATGAGAGAAACTCGCAAGAGTTTCAAAGAAACAATGAGCAAGTCATCATCTTCTTCAATACAGAAGTTGAAATAACTTTTTTGGAGAGTTTGATCCTGGCTCAGGACGAACGCTGGCGGCGTGCCTAACACATGCAAGTCGAACGGAGAATTTCAATAAGTTTACTTAGCGAAATTTTTAGTGGCGGACGGGTGAGTAACGCGTGGGTAACCTACCCATAAATCCGGGACAACCCTTGGAAACGAGGGCTAATACCGGATAATCTTAGAAGCTGGCATCAGCGTTTAAGGAAAGGTGGCCTCTGAAAATGCTACCGATTATGGATGGACCCGCGTCTGATTAGCTAGTTGGTGGGGTAAAGGCCTACCAAGGCGACGATCAGTAGCCG